>JAJDHA010000003.1 GCA_030265965.1 Odoribacter sp. OttesenSCG-928-L07 | reverse complement strand
GACTTGAATATGTGTTTAAAATATTTGTGCATTACAAATGATAAGCAACAAATTTTCGAATCACTTTCTAAGTCCATTGATAAAAAAGCGCCGCATATTAAATCGTTTTCAGCTGTATGTGAATCATTTGACATAAATTTCGACACAACAAAATTATCATTTTACTCCGGTTACGAACTTTGCGAATATCTGATTGAGCTTTTTAATTTAGACAACAATGATATTTTCATTCAACGATTTTTAAATATTTTCCAAGAAAATCCTTCTTTGACAATTACTGAATTTCCGGAATGGTTAGATGAAAACGAAAAAGATTTAAAAATTTCGTCAACAAAAGGAATTGATGCTGTGCATATTATGACAATACATAAGAGTAAGGGATTAGAATTTCCTGTCGTAATTTGTGCATTTACAGATTATAAACTTCCATCAGGTAATACTGCAAAATATTTATACGTAAACAACAAATCCAGCTTCAAACATCTTAAATCACATTTAGTTAAACATAATTCTTCGCTCATTAACAGCTCTTATGAGGACGAGTATCTCGAGGAAAAAGAAAGTCAATATTTAGATAAAATAAATTTATTGTACGTTGCATTGACTCGTGCGAAAGAACAATTATACATTCTAACCAAAAGACAAAAAGTGTCAGATGAAAAGAAAACAAAGACTTCTGATACTTTTAGTATAGATAAAATTATTTGCGATTTCATTGACAATGAAGAATGTAGCTTGTTGCATCCATTTAAAATTGACGATAATACAATTACCTTTGGCGAGTTAAATAAAAAGACAAAGAAAGAAACTTATAAAGATGAAACTATCGACTTAGAAAGTATTTATAGCGATTGGCGAACTCGAATTAAAATTGCAACACCAAACAAAACATATTATGATTCAGATGATAGCAATGGTTATTCGTCAGAACAAATTCGCTGGGGAAATAAATTTCATGCACTTATGTCGCGCATTAAAACAGCAGATGACATAAAATTGATTTCACATTTTATTGACAAAAAAGAAGTATTTAATATTGAAGAAAAGGAATTATTTTTCAAGATATTCAATTCAATGATTAACAATGAGAACATTTTCAATTTGTTATTTGATTACGACAAAGTTTATTTTGAGAAAGAGATGTTAAGTTCAGAAGGTCAGATTTTCAGAGCAGATAGAATTACAGTAAAAAATGGCGTTTACAATATCATTGATTTCAAAACTGGCGAGGAAAGTCTAAAGGATATAAAACAAATAGAGAATTACTGCGAAATTCTTCGAACAATGGGACATAATGATGTAAAGGGATATATTATTTATTGTTGGGAGGATGTGAAGTTGGTGGAGATTGTGTCTAAAAATCTATTTTAAAAATCTATAGCTATGAGTAATATTAAACTTTTCCAAGATAAAAAAATACTTTCTGTTTGGAACGAAGAAGAAGAATAGTGGTATTTTGTAGTAGAGGATGTGATTTTGGCACTTACCGATAGTGCGGATCCAAAACAATATGTAAGACGCATGAAATTGCGAGACAAAGAATTAGCTAAAGGGTAGGTACAATTTGTACCTACCCTTATAGTGCAGACTGCCGGTGGAAAACAGCGAATGAGTTGCGCCAATGTCAAAGGACTTTTCCGCATCATTCAATCCATTCCGTCTCCCAAAGCGGAACCTTTCAAACTATGGTTATCGCAAGTTGGCTATGAACGGTTACTGGAGATTGAAAATCCAGAATTAGCTCAAGAAAGAATGAAAGCGTTGTATGAACAAAAGGGTTATCCAAAAGATTGGATCGACAAACGTTTGCGTGGAATTGCTATTCGTCAAAATCTAACTGACGAGTGGAAAGAACGGGGAGTTACTTCCGAAAAAGATTATGCAATCCTTACCGTCGAAATTTCAAAAGCTACATTCGGATTAACTCCTTCGGAATATAAAGAATTGGGACGAAGTGTAGTTTCTGAGGAAAATTTTTTGCCGAAGAAAACGGAAGATGGTAATTTAGAAGAAAAAAGTAGTTAATCTGTGGATTTCCCTATTTCCCCCTAAAGAAATAAACAATCAAAATCACCGAAGAAACAATATAAGCGCAGGAGTTTACTATACTTGCGCCGGCTATTCCTAATTTTGGAATCAAGAATAAAGACAAAATTATTGTTGCTATTAATCCTGCCGCTGATTTAATAATTAGAATATTTAACTTGCCAATGGCTGAGAAAAAATTGCCGTAAACGTTGGATATTGATATTGCTAAAATCCCCGGCGACAACAAGAGAATAACTGTTTTAACGTATTCGAAATCGGCACCGAAGATGAAGGGGAAAATCTTTGCAGGTAAAATTGCAATTATCACTACACAAGCCAATGAGGCAAACAGACTGATATATGAAACTTTTGCTGTTTCTTTTCGTGAAGCAAGGGTGTCGCCGGTTGCCAACACGTTAGAATATTGAACAACGGAAATACTTTTGCTAAACATCCAAATTGCTTCAGATATCGAGATTCCCATTGCAAAAACTCCAACCATTTTAATTCCATCTGCGCCGCACAAAAAAGGAATTGCATACATACTAAAACGATAATTCCAAAATTGCAACAAATTACTCAATTCTGTTTTCCAACCAAAATTAAAAGAGTTTTTTATTGCTTCTTTATCAAAATCAAACTTTGCCTTACCTAATACTTTATTTGTAAGTATTTTAGCAACAACAAATATAAGCGTTAAGGAAATTATCTGTGAATAAAAATAAACGTGATAACCAAATTTATCTTTAAAAACAAAATAAAATAGAAGCATAAAAACCAGCAACAACAATGGTTGCAACAAAGTTATAAGATTATAATACGGAATCTTTTGGTCGCCAATAAATAAAGAAGAATGGAACACTACAAAACCCAATAGCACTGAAATCACAAACAGTAACAATGACAGTTTACTTCCTCCAACAAAAGACAAAATTAGCGCTAAGATAGCTGATGCTACAAACACCCAAATATAAGCTTGAGTTGCAAGTTTCGACTGTCCGATTTTTTTCAAATAATATGAAACACTGCTTGTTGTAAAAATATTACAGAATATTGAAATCATTCCGAGGTCAGCAACAAAAAGCGCCACCATACCTTTTCCTTCCGCACCCCAAAGTCGCGCCACCACAAATGTTATTGCAAAATTCAGAATCAGGATTCCACCTTTTACAAATATTGTTTCAATAATATTTTTCTTAAGATTAATGGCACTCATTTTCAATAAAGTTCAAAAAATTATCGGAGATATTACTCCAATTATATTTCTCCACTGAATATTGCATCGCAGCAGCAGAGTGTTTATAATATTTATCATTATCAGCAATATAATCAGCAATTATCTTCGATACTTTTTCGTAATCATTAGGATTTATCAAATTACCCATTTCGTTGATTTCCGGGACTTGCAAGCTTATCGCATCCAAGTTGGAAAAAATCACAGGCCTGCCGCAAGCAATATAGTAGAATAACTTAATCGGCAAGCATTTATTGTTTTCTTTGTCTTTTATCCTCAAATCGAAGAAGAGGTCGTAATTTGCAATTTTCTTGCAAAATTCTTTGAAAGGCAAGAATTTATGGAATTTCAATACAATATTATTTGGCATTTTCTCAATTTCCGACTTTTGATTTTCATCCGGAATATCATTGGAAATAATATTAAGTTCAAAATTGTAACATTGATTTTCGTTAGCACAATTTTGCATTGCTTTAATAACATTATCAAAGCCTTTTTCATTTGTTAAAGAACCGCTATACAATACTTTCCAGGTCGAGAAATCAAGTTTTGTCTTGCCTTTATCAATATATTTCAAATCAGGATAATAAGGTAAATCCACAAAAGGTTTTCTTTTAAAAAATCTTTTAAACATTTTTGCTTTGTGATATTCGCCAAAAATAAATCCATCGACAATAAATCCGCTATAAATATTCATACAGTGTAGAATTGTCTTTTTGACAATTCGACTTAGAAAGTTCAGATTAACAAGATTTTTTTTCGAAGGATACCATTCGGTAATATCAATTATAACTTTTACATCCTTTTGATGCTTTTTTCTATACTTTGAAACAAAATAAACAGCCAAGGGATTATCGCAAATAATTATATTTGGTTTAATGTTGGCAAGGATATCCGAAACCTTTTGAGAAACAAGTTTTTTAGGCATTCTGGTATCATCAAAACAAAAAACACTTTCTAAGTCGGAATGATTTGTTCGGGTAGAAATAACAGACACATCATAGCCTTTATTCATCAATGTATCAGCTTGATGAAACCAAACCCTATCGTCATTTGGGAAATGGGCGACTTGTAGGAAAGATATATTGTTTTTATTATTCATTTTTTGCTTCAAGTCTTTGTTTTGCAATTTCAATTGCTATTCTCAATTTTTGTTCAAGTAAATGTTTGTCGGGTAATTGAGTAAGATAATCTGCAACTTTAATATTGCTATTTTCCAACTGTAAAAGTTCAATATGTTCATTACTTTTCCCCGCACAAAGTATAAGTCCAATTGGAGAATTTTCATCTTCAAGTTTCATATTTTTGTCCAGCCAACGTAAATATAGTTCCATTTGTCCTTTATATGCCGCCTTAAAACTACCAAGTTTCAGTTCTACAACAACCAAGCATTTAAGTCTTCTATGATAAAAAAGTAAATCAAGATAATAATCTTCATTATCAATTGAGATTCTTTTTTGCCTGTCCATAAAAGCAAAATCGCCACCAAATTCAATAATAAAATTCTGTAATTCAACTACGATTGCTGTCTCTAAATCTTTCTCGGAATATTTATCATGCAAGCCTAGAAAATCCAGAAAATATGGGTCACGAAATACTAAATCGGGAGTTATTTTTTGCTCATCTCTCAGTAATTCCAATTCATGTTTTATTGTATCTTCAGGCTTCTTACTGATGGCAGTTCTTTCATAAAGCATTGAATTTATACGTTCACTTAAAACTCTAGTACTCCATTGCTCTAATTTGCACATTTCTATATAAAATTCTCTTTTTAATTCATCTTCAATATATAAGATAGATTTAATATGAGACCATGTTAATTGTCTACACAGTGTGGAGACAATTTGAATATCAATTTTTATTCGACATCCTACTTGCCAATAAAGCATTGTTATCGTAGAATTTATTACTGTCGCTACTTGCTGTTTGCTTTGCTCAATTAGCGTTGTAATATCAGCCAACAAATTATTTTGATCTTTTGGTGTTACATTTTTCATCTTTTATTGTTCATGAGAATATGTATTCTATATCTTCTAACCAAATATCTAAACTTAAAATGCAAAAATAAAATATTTTCAAAATCATCTCACATCAAACTTCATCACTTCCATATCTTCAATGTACGCTGTCAACTTATCTCCAATCTTCACCGGTCCTACTCCTGCAGGCGTTCCTGTAAAAATGATGTCGCCTATTCTCAACGTTATGAATCTTGAAATATATACAATTAGCTCATCAAAATTGAAAATCATATTTTTTGAATTTCCTCTTTGAACAATCTCATCATTCAACTTTAATGAAAAATCAATTTCATCGCTATTTTTTAATGTATTGATTGGAAGAAACTTACTAATCGGCGCCGCGTTATCAAAACCTTTCGACAACAACCAAGGCTTTGATTCAGCTCTATGTATTTGTTGTAAATCGCGAGCTGTAAAATCTATACCGACAGCTATTTCGGAATAATATGTTGAAGCAAATTCTTTTTGTATATACTTCCCTATTTTATCAATTTTAATAACAAGTTCTGTCTCGTAATGAATGTTTTGCGAAAACTCAGGATAATAAAACGGCTTATTATTAACTAAAAGCGCCGTATCAGGTTTAGAAAAAACAGTCGGCTCGCTTGGAAGTTTATTTTCAAATCCAAACGACTGTAACTCTTTATTGTGATCCTTGTAATTATTTCCGATACAGATTATTTTCATATAGACAAAATATTCAGAATTTCATTCTCAATTCTCAATTAAAAAAGTTTAAAGCCATCTCCTTGTTTCATCTCAGTATAAATTCGAGTTAAAACTTTTTTTGTGTATTCGGGAAAATCGCTTTTAACAATCCAGTCGTAATATTGTGGTTCGAAGCCAAAAACTTCGCGTACGGGTCTATTTTTATGTTTTCCAAAGGTAAATATTTCTTGACCGTTATCATTATAAATTATATAACCGGCAAGATCAACGCTTTTTGTTTGATGAGTAAAGTCGCTCAATTTATCAATATCATTAACAACAGGAGTACAATTTTTCCCAAATTTATCTTTAATCTCTGTATTTTCATATCTCTCAAGTTGAGCAAGGAAAATCTCGTAAGTAGCTTTTGTGTCGTTCATTGCGCGGTGAGCATCAACAATTTCACTATCGCAATAGAATTTGTATGCAGCTGAAAGATTACGCGGCTCCATTTTATGAAAGATATTTTGAACATCAACAAATTTTCTGTCGCGAATTTTAAAATCGACACCTGCTTTTAAAAATTCTTCAACTAAAAATGGAATATCGAACTTAATTGCATTAAATCCGGCGAGGTCAGCGTTTCCGATAAACTCAGCAATTTCTTTTGCTACTTGTTTGAAAGTAGGTTTATCAATCACATCTTCATCTGTAATATTATGAATTACAGATGATTCGTATGGAATCGGCATCTCAGGATTAATCATCCATGTTTTTTCTTTAGTAGAATTATCTACATTAACTTTAAGCATGGCTAATTCTATGATTTTATCTTTAGTGATGGATAAACCTGTGGTTTCCAAGTCAAAAAATACAATTGGTCGTTTTAAATTTATTTGCATATTATTTCTTTATTTTCATGTAATTACAACAACAAAACCTTGATTCTTATGATTTTATTCTTGCATTAAATATATCTTAATCCTTTAAAAATTATACTCAGATCATTATTGATGATATAATTCTTAGCATACAACAAATTGATTTCCCCAATATTAAGCGAACTTCTTATCGATTTGTCAAATACGTATATCGGCGACAATACACCTTTTTTTATCTTGGGTAATTTTTCATAATATTCCGGTTTTGAAGTTTCGTATCCAACCCAAGATTTTGTTCCTATCAAAACAGAAAAAATATTTGAGAACATTTTTAATGGTTTCTTTACAATAAAAATCAAAATTGGAGAAAAGATTAAGAATAATATTGAAAACGAAAAATCTAAGATTCTTTTACTTCGTTTGTTGTCAGGTTTATTAATAGTATTAATATCAACAACATACAATTCTCCTGATGTATTTATAGAATTACTTCCTATAATTGAAATACTTTCCTCCGGCGCAATTTTATATTCTAAATCGTATTTTCGCAAAGATGCCATCATATCAATAATATCTTTGGCGGAAATATCTTTTGCACAAAAAATTAGCTCATCTATTTTATGGATATGAATAATTTCATCTATTTGAGAAACATTACCAACGCATCTGCTATCTTTTTTGCAAATACTGTCATCATTATAAATATACATTCTATGGTCGGATCTCAATCCTGTTTGATCCAACAGACTGTTAACTCTTTCTGTTTCACAGGCGCTACCTACGATTGCAATTCGTTTCTTCGTTTGATGCGCAAGCTGCACTCCTGATTTTTTCACTTTGGAAAGAATTAACCTCGAAAGAAGCAAATATCCTGTTGCCCATACTGCACCAAGTAATATCATAAAACGCGAATGACGAAACTCATCATTAAGAAGCGCGTAAACAACTAAAATTGCAACAGTTCCAAATGCAACGCCCTGAACAAGTCGAGCTAACTTTACAGGTTTATCGTAACCTCCTGACAAATATGCAAATAACAACCAAACCAAGACGTATGCAGGCACAATAATATAATCGTAATAATCGGGATAAATACCTGTATAACCAAACTTTGTAATTTCCCAGAAGTGTTTAATAAGGAGAAATCCAAGATAAATAACTGTTGCATCAAGTAATGGCAAAATTATTTTCTTTAAGAATCTTTGTATTAAAGCTAAAAAAGCACGAAAATAAATAGCACAATTTATGACGAATGAATATAATTTTACATTTTTGTCGGAGAAATGTTTTTTAGCAAAGAGGATCATTGCGTTATAAAACATAAAGACATAATTCATGCTTCCTTTTTTTGTGCTTTCGCCTTTGTAATGAATAATACGAGCTTCGGGATAGTAATAATTTTTGTATCCGCCGAGGATAATTCTGTACGACAAATCGATATCCTCACCATACATAAAGAAACTTTCATCGAGGAGACCAACATTATCAAGCGCCTCCTTTCTCATGAGCATACAAGCTCCTGCAAGGATTTCTATTTCGTGAGTTTGGTCATTATCGAGATAAGTAAGATGATATTTGCCGATTTTTTTAGATTTAGGGAACAGTTTAGAAAGTCCGAATATTTTGTAAAACGAAACCGCAGGAGTTGGCAAACTTCTTTTAGATTCAGGGAGAAAATTACCTTTTCCATCAACCATTTTCACTCCGAGACCGCCTGCATCAGGATGTTCATCCATGAAATCCAGCATTTTTTTGAAAGTATCGTGCTCTACAACAGTATCCGGATTAAGCAACAGAACATACTCGCCTTTCGCTAATCGAATCGCCTGATTGTTAGCCTTTGAGAACCCAACATTTTCCTTATTCGCAATAATATTTATATGAGGAAAACGTTCGTACAACATTTCAAGTGAGTCATCAACAGAATTATTATCAACAACAAATATTTCACTTTCAATATCCTTTACAGCTTCTTGCACCGATATCAAACATTGTTCAAGGAAATACTTAACGTTATAATTGACAATTACTACAGATAATCTCATTTTTATTTATTCTGACCAAACTGCAAAGATAGCAAATAGTTGAAAGTTGAAAGTTGAAAATTGAAAATTTATTGCCTCTAAATCCCCTAAAGGGGACTTTTTGATCTTGTTTGCCCCTAAATCCCCTAAAGGGGACTAAGTGCAAACGCATATACCTTCTCCTATAAATTTTTCTGTTAATTCTGAAAATTCTGTCATTCTGTCTATATTTCACAAATAACAATTACTTTTACAAAAAATTTCAAAAATGACAAATGAAGCACATCCTCTCGGGTTTTTCTTGCCAAAAAACACAAAGATATTAATGCTCGGCAGTTTTCCTCCGCAACAGAAGCGATGGTCGATGAATTTTTATTACCCAAATTTTCAAAACGATATGTGGCGAATAATGGGTTTGATATTTTATAACGACAAGAATCATTTTATCAAGGAAAACCAAAAATCTTTTGACAGAGACAGAGCTGCAAGTTTTTGTCAGCTCAAAGGCATTGGTTTAGGCGATACGGCAATGAATGTCATTAGGTTGAACGATAATGCATCCGACAAATTTTTGCAAATAACAAAAGCATTTTCTCCGGAAAAAGTTTTAGGCCAAATACCGGAATGTCAAGCATTAGCATTAACCGGAGCAAAAGCAATGGAAACTTTATTAACTATTCTAAACTTTCCCGAACCAAAAATTGGTAATTTTTCAAATGTTAATATCAACAACAGAGAATTGAAGATATACAGAATGCCATCTACCTCTCGCGCTTATCCGAAATCGATAGAAGAAAAAGCGACTTTGTATCGCAAGATGTTCAAAGATTTGGAAATGGTTTAATTAATATTCTCAATTCCCCACTCTCCATTCTCAATTAATTTTTGTATATTTGCAGCCTGAAAAATTAATATGGTTTCATACCGATAAAATATTAATAATCAAATTAAAATATTATTTCAATGACAAAGATTAAGTATGTTTATTACTTCGGAGGAAAAACTGCCGAAGGAAAAGCCGAAATGAAGAACTTATTAGGCGGAAAAGGTGCCAACCTTGCAGAGATGTGTCTTCTCGGATTGCCGGTACCTGCCGGCTTAACTATTACAACAGAATGCTGCACAGCTTATTACGAAAACAACAATCAACTTCCAGCTTCTTTAATGGATGACGTTTGGGAAGCTATGACAAAGGTTGAATCTGCTATGGGACTTAAATACGATGATCCTGATAACCCATTATTACTTTCTTGTCGCTCTGGTGCAAGAACTTCTATGCCGGGTATGATGGACACTGTTTTAAATATCGGTCTTAGTTCAAAAACTATCCCCGGACTTATTAAAAAAACTGATAATCCTCGTTTTGTTTACGATTCATACCGTCGTTTAATTATGATGTATGCCGACGTTGTTATGGAAAAAGCTGAAGGCTTAGAACCAGCTGAAGGCAAAGGAATCCGTAAAATATTAGACGAAATTCTTGATGAATTTAAAACTTCTAAAGGATATAAATCAGATACTGACATTACTGCTGATGAACTACTTCAATTAGCTAATATTTTTAAAGCTAAAATTAAAGAAGTATTAGGCACTGAATTCCCAGACAACGCTAAAGACCAATTAGTTGGGGGAATAAAGGCTGTTTTCAAAAGCTGGAATGGTAACAAAGCTGTATCTTACAGAAGAATCGAAGGTATTCCTGATGAATGGGGAACTGCGGTAAACGTTCAAGCAATGGTTTTCGGTAATATGGGCGATAACTCTGCTACCGGCGTTGCATTTACTCGTAATCCTGCTACCGGCGAAGATCAATTCTACGGCGAATGGCTTATCAATGCACAAGGTGAAGACGTAGTTGCCGGTATTCGTACTCCAAACCCATTAAACAATGATACTAAAAACGAGCAAAACGCTCACTTGCACTCAATGCAAGAGCTTATGCCCGAAACATATAAAGAACTTGTTGACATTCGTAACATTTTGGAAAACCATTATCATGATATGCTTGATATCGAGTTTACTATCCAAGAAAACAAACTTTACATGTTACAATGCCGTGTTGGTAAACGTACCGGATTAGCTGCAATGAATATCGCTCTTGATATGTTAGCTCAAAAACATATCAGCAGAGAAGAAGTGGTTATGAGAGTTTCTTCCAATCAATTAGATGAGTTACTCCACCCTATTCTGGATGGAAATGATGAGAAAAAACATGATGTTATTGCTAAAGGTTTACCTGCTGGACCTGGTGGTTCTGTTGGTAAAATAGCTTTAACTTGTGAAAAAGCTTTAGAATACAAAGCTAAAAACATTCCTAATATTTTAGTTCGCGAAGAAACTAATCCTGAGGACGTTGAAGGTATGCGCGCTGCTGATGGTATTCTTACTGCTCGTGGCGGTATGACTTCTCACGCTGCTCTCGTTGCTCGCGGTTGGGGAAAATGCTGTATCGTAGGTTGCGAAGCAATACATATCGATTTGAAAAACAATAGCATCAAAATTCATGGCAAAGAATATAAAGAAGGCGATACATTAAGTTTGAACGGATCAAAAGGTTGGGTTTACGAAGGCGCAATCAAAATGGTTGACGCAAGCGAAAATCCACGTTTCCAAGAGTTCATGAACATTGTTGACGAATTCCGTACAATTGGTGTTCGCACAAATGCTGATACTCCTGAAGATGCTCAAAACGCTATTAACTTTGGCGCTGAAGGTATTGGATTATTCAGAATCGAACACATGTTCTACGGCAAAAATAGCGAAGAGCCATTGGCAAAACTTCGTGATATGATTTTAGCAGGTGATATTGACGAACGTATTAAAGCTCTTAACGAACTTGAACCTTTCGTTTACGATACTGCTAAAGGAACATTAGCTGTTATGAATGGCAAACCTCTTACTTTCCGTTTAATGGATCCTCCATTGCATGAGTTTGTTCCTCAAACTCCTGAAGCTCAAAAAGCTCTTGCAGCTAAAAAAGGAATGACTTACGAAACAATCAAACAACGTATTGATGCTTTACACGAAGTAAATCCTATGATGGGCTTACGTGGTGTTCGCCTTGGTATTGTTTATCCGGAAATCACAGAAATGCAGTTCAGAGCTTTATTTGAAGCAACTGCAGATCTTATGAAAGAAGGAAAAAATCCAAAATTAGAAATAATGGTTCCATTGACAATCAATGTTAAGGAATTGCAACATCAAAAAGCTATCGCTGATAGAGTTCAAAAAGAAGTTGAAAACTCAAGAGGCGTTAAAATAGATTACATGTTCGGTACTATGATTGAAATTCCACGCGCTACTTTGGTTGCTGACCAAATTGCAGAAGTTGCAGAATTTTTCTCTTTCGGAACAAACGATTTAACTCAAATGACTTTCGGATTCTCTCGTGACGACGTTAACACAATAGTTAACACCTACATGGAAGAGAAAATCATCCCAAGTGATCCTTTCAACACATTAGACCAAGAAGGCGTAGGTCAACTTGTTCAAATCGGAACAGAAAGAGGTCGCAAAACTCGTAAAGACCTTAAAGTAGGTGTTTGCGGTGAACACGGTGGAGACCCTGCATCAATAGAATTTTTCTTTAATACAGGCTTCAACTATGTTTCATGTTCTCCTTTCAGGGTGCCTGTAGCTCGTTTAGCTGCTGCACAATCCGCAATTAAAGAAAGAAGAAATAAAAAGTAAAATAGGTTTTTTGTTTTTAATAAAAAATTTTAATGACCGGCATATTATCTTTTATAGTATGCCGGTTTTTTTACAATATTTTTTATAAAGTTTTGTTATTAGGTTATGAAGTCGATTTTTAATTATAAAAATTATTCCTATATTTTTGAATACAATACCTTATATATAAGGTATGATTTTGAATTAATAGTGAACAAAACGACACATGAATTCTCTCCATCATTAAAGTTTGTTTTTCCTGAAAAATATTTCAACAATAATTTCGATAAGGATTTATTAGATTCTTTAATTTTTAATTTGGGTATTGTTGAAAGTATTAGCTATTGGAAAGCTGCTTGTTGTAAAGATTATTTTATCGATTGTGGTTATCTCAACCAAATCCAAATCAAATGGTGGAAAGAATTATTTTATTACGGACTCGGTGAATTTAGATATTGTAATAACATTAAAACATCGCTTGAAGACTTCATCAATATTACAACAGACAAAAAAACTAAGAACGAGAAAACCTATGATACTATAAAGTTTGATTCAAGAGCAATTGTTCCAATTGGCGGAGGCAAAGATTCTATCGTGAGCATTGAGTTACTAAAATCAAAACTGCCGGTCATACCTTATTTAATAAATCCTAATAAATCGATGCTTGATACAATAAGAATTGCCGGCTTCGATTCTAATAATTGTATCATTGTAGATAGAAAAATCCATCCTAAACTTCTGGAATTAAACGCGCAAGGATATTTGAACGGACATACTCCATTTTCTGCAATGGTCGCATTTACGACATTAATCGCAAGCTTAATGACATCGTCAAAATATATTGCACTTTCAAATGAAGCAAGCGCTAATGAATCAACTGTAAATATAGGTAATGATGATATCATCAATCATCAATATTCAAAAACAATACATTTTGAATCGGCTTTTAGAAATTATTATTCAAAATATTTATCAGAAAACTTTAACTATTTCAGCTACTTAAGAAATTTACAGGAATTACAGATTGCTCAAAGATTTGCACTATTAAAGGAATATCACAAACATTTTAGAAGTTGTAATGTCGGGAGTAAAGAAGATCGCTGGTGCGGAAATTGTCCAAAGTGCCTTTTTGTTTATATCATGTTATTGCCATTTTTATGTAAAGATGAATTGATTGATATCTTTGGTAATGATTTATTGCTGAATGACAATTTACAAGAAACATTATTCCAACTAACCGGATTTTCCGAAACAAAGCCTTTTGAGTGTGTCGGAACAATCTCAGAAACTCGTGCTGCATTAGCAAAATATTTATCCGAAAATGAAGCAATAGGTATTTTAATTCCATATTTAAAACAAATCAACTTAGAAAGTGATCTTAAAATTTTCGACGAAATAATTAATTCCGACAACGACAAAAACTTTATTCCCAAAGAATTATCATGCAAAAACTAATTTCAAAACTTTTCGACGGGAAACAAATTTTGATTCTCGGTTTCGGCAAAGAAGGTAAATCGACTTACGAATATCTTACTCGTTTTATTGACAATGAAAGACTCAGTATTGCAGATGCAAATGAAAATGCTATCTCAGAGGAAATCAAACTAAAACACAAAACTTTTTGTGGAGAAAACTACAATGAGAATCTTAAAAATTTTGATTTAATTATTAAATCTCCAGGTATTCCGGAGAAACATATTGAGAATATTTCCGTTGAAAAAATAACATCGCAAACTGATCTTTTTTTAAGAAAATATTACACGCAAACTATTGGCATTACAGGCACTAAGGGCAAAAGCACAACATCAAGTTTAATTCATCATATATTAAAGCAAGACGGGCATAATTCAATTTTAGCAGGTAATATTGGCATTCCAATATTTTCGCAATTAGATAAAATTGATGATAATACGATAATTGTTCTTGAATTATCAGCTCATCAACTAAATCACATCAATATTGCCCCCAAAATTTCGATTTTATTAAATATTTATGAAGAACATTTAGATCATTTTGGTAACTTTGAAAATTACATTAATGCAAAATGCAAAATCTTTGAGAAACAGAAGAATAATTCGATACTAATTACTGATAGAAATATAGAAAAGATAGATTATAGATTAGAAGATTACAAAGGTGACATTATCTTTTTAAACGATGAAAGCATTGAGATTCAAGGCGATTTACAAGGTGAACACAATAAAAAGAATATTGCAGCAGTAAAAGAAGTTGCACAAATTTTCAACATTGAAGAAGACAAAATTGACAATAGTATCATTAGTTTTAAGTCATTGGATCACAGATTAGAATTTGTTGGTAATTTTTTCGGAATTAAATTTTACAATGATTCAATTTCCACAATTCCAGAAGCTGCGATAGCAGCATTTGAAACCATCAAAGATGTTGATACAGTTATTCTTGGAGGATATGACAGAGGGATCAACTATAACAAACTATGCCGCTTTATAGCAAATTCAGATATTAGAAATATTATTTTAATGGGAGAAGCAGGGAAGCGAATAGAGAAGATTCTGAAAGAGAAATGGGATACAGAGGCAATTTTTGTCGACAATCTTGAAAAGGCTGTGGAAGTTGCATTTAAAGAAACTGAGGTTGGAAAATCCTGCGTATTATCGCCAGCTGCATCAAGTTATGATGCCTTTAAGAACTTTGAAGAACGTGGAAATTTCTTCAAAGACTACATAAGAAAATATAAAGGTTAAGTTGCTAAGCATCTTAACCTTTACAAATAGAACCAGTATATGAACTATTCTGTTATTTCTTTGTTACCGTCAACGGATTTATTGTCTTTACGAGAACGTTTATTGCCGTAAGAACCTAATATTAATTTTCCGCGTTTCGTTTTTTTATCGCCTTTACCCATAATAAAATTTATATTATTATTTAAATTAAAAATTTGTGCAAAGATAATATATTTTTTCCTTAGAACTCAAGATTTCAAGATTAAAAAAATTAAAAAATTAAGCACAATAGTTGTTTTCAATCATTTTTATAATAAAAAAAAATAGCTCTAAAAAATTTTAGAGCTATTTTTTAAGCATTTTTTAGGAAAAAATTACATTTTTAAGTCTGCACCTGGTTTAAATTTAACCACTTTCTTTGCAGGAATAGTAATTTTTTGTTGAGTTTTTGGGTTTCTACCTGTGCGAGCTGCTTTATCAACAACACACCAAGTTCCAAAACCAACTAAGGTAACTTTTTCACCTTTAGTAAGCTCTTTTCCAACACCTTTCATTAACGCATTTAACGCTTTACCAGCATCTTTTTTTGTGATCCCGGCTTCTGCAGCCATGAAATCAATGAGTTCAGATTTGTTCATATACAATAATTTTATTATTCAACCTTCAAAAGTATTAGTATTTTTCGAACTATGCAAGTTTTTTTGAATATTTTTTTATTTTTTTACATAAAAAATCATTTTAAAAGCAATAAAATTAGTTTAATATATTTTTTCGTAAAAAAACTATTAAATACGGAAAAAAATTTCTACTTTTGCAAAAATTTTTTTGAGATGGCAAAAAATAAAAAACAATCAGAAGACAAATTTGGTGCGGTAAATTCTGCATTAAGTAAATCAGAAGCATTTATTGAGAATAATTCAAAAACATTAATAATTGTTTTAACAGTAATAGTTATAATTATCTTAGGAATTTTCGCAATTCAAAGATATTATTTTAATCCACGAAAAGTTACTGCCCAAGAAGAAATATACAAAGCACAATCCTATTTTGCTGCTGACGATTTCGAATTGGCACTAAACGGTGACGGAAACTATTTAGGACTCTTAGACATACAATCGCAGTACAAAGGCACAAAAGCAGCTAAGCTCGCTAATTACTACATTGGCGTTTCTTACCTTAGAATGGGCGACTATGAAAATGCAATTAAATATTTAAGCAAATTCAAATCTAAAGATTTTTATGTTTATGCAATGTCTAAAGCTGCTTTAGGCGACGCGTATATGGAATTAAACGATTTAAATAATGCTATAAAATATTATAAAGAAGCAGCTAAAATTCATAAAAATGAAAATACTACACCGGAATATTTGAAAAAACTTGGTATTGCTTATGAATTAAGCGGAAATAATAAAGAAGCTTTAAATACTTATAAAAAAATATTAGCAGACTATCCTAACACTAATCTTAAAAACGAGATTAGAAGAAGCGTAGGAAGACTTGAAAATATTTAATCGAGTTATAACAAAACCCGAAACTAATGGTTAATATTGTATTTATGGGTACGCCGCATTTCGCGGTTGAAACTCTAAAACAAATCATTAGTTCCGGGTTTTTTGTGTCTTCTGTTGTAACTACTCCTGATAAACCTGCCGGTCGCGGACTAAAACTGCAACCATCTCCTGTTAAAACTTTTGCACTCGAACACAATATCCCTGTTTTGCAACCTGAAAAACTTTCAGATGAAAGCTTTGTCAGCAAAATTAAAGAACTTAATCCGGATATCATTGTTGTTGTCGCGTTTAGAAAATTACCACAATCTGTGTGGTCTATCCCGAAACTTGGAACGTTCAATGTTCATACATCGTTATTACCACAATATCGCGGTGCAGCTCCAATTAATCACGCGATTATGAATGGTGAAACAAAAACCGGAATATCAACTTTTTTACTCGACGAACAAATTGATACAGGCAAAATACTATTACAAAAGGAAGTCGAGATTACCAATACAGATACTTTCCTTGAGGTTCATGATAAACTAATGTTTCTCGGCGCAGAATGTGCAATTGCAACTATTAATATGCTCATTGGAAATGATTATAAGGCTATTGACCAATCTAAAATCGAAATCAAAGACGGAATCCTTCATCCTGCACCAAAAATACACAAGGAAGATTGCAAAATCGATTGGAATAATAATGTTGTAAAAATCTACAATCAAATTCGCGGCTTATCTCCTATCCCCGCCGCATATACAGAAATCACAAATTCAAAAGGAGAATTATTGTCAATAAAAATATTTCATTCGGAATATAAAATTTGTCCTAACGAAAACAATAATCCATTAGGTTCTATAATTAGTGATGGAAAGAAATTTCTGGGAATACAAGCTTCTAATGGTGTAATTTACATTACTGATTTGCAATTGGCAGGAAAAAAGAGGATGCAAATTGAAGATTTTCTCAGAGGAACGAAAATTAGTTGATTATTTATCATACCAAGTATATTTGTCTTCGTCAACTTTTTTAATTTTATCATTATCAATCAACCAACTAATTTGACGAACAATCTTTTCTTGGTCAATATTTGGAATTAAGGAATAAATTTCCTCCATGCTTAATGCCCCCTCTTTTAATTTAGGTTTGATACTTTCAAGAATTTGGTCGAAATCGTAATTACTTAATTTCAATTTATTTCTTTCTCGACAATAGTCACAATTTCCACAACGATTATTATTTTCTTCATCGAAGTAATGCAAAAGCATCATACTTCTACATTTACTCGTATTTGTAACAAAAGCTATTGCAAAATTCATCTTCTTTTCTGCAATATTTTTTCGCAAAATATAACTTTCAATATCAGAGAAGATATTTGAATCATGTACTCTGTTATTTAGAAAAACCATTTGCGGCATCGTTGGAATTGGAACATAATCAACAACATTCATTTTATTTAAATAAAATAATGTATTTACAATATTATCTTTGGTTGTATTAAGTTTCTTCGCAATTTTTTCCTCATCAATATTTATGTAATTTGAGAAGGTGCCTTCATAAGTTCTTAAAATTGTCTGAATCACCGGATTAAGATTTGAATACCTCAATTGAAAATCATATAATTCATCCCTATTTACCTTAAAAATTAATTTTGCATGGACATTAAAATCATCTGAGACAGATATCAATCCCTGGCTATCCAATATTTTTATTGTATTAAAAACAATTATTGGCGATAAATTATAAGTTTCAGCAAATTTTGAAGCATCAAAATCAAAATGATGTCCGGCGCCCGTGCCAATAACAATTTTAAAATAGTTACATAGATTATTGTAAATCTGTTTTATTGTTTTAATATCGGGATAATTATTTTCAAACTTCTCTTTAAGATTTTCAATATCATTTTCATCAAATAATAGAACAGCATACGCTGCTTTTTCGTCTCTGCCTCCTCTTCCTGCTTCCTGAAAATAACTTTCTAAGTTGTCGGGAATATCAAGATGAACAACAAATCTAACATCAGGTTTATCTATTCCCATTCCAAAAGCGTTTGTAGCAACAATTACTTTGGTTTTATTATTTTTCCATGCATTTTGTTTGACTTCCCTTGTATGATTATCCAAGCCCGCATGGTAATAATCGGCAGAAATTCCATTATCAACTAAATACTTAGCAATTTCGTATGTACCGCGTCTATTTCGCATATAAACAATTCCTGTTCCGGGAGTATTTTTACAAATTCTCAAAAGCCTGCCGAGTTTATTATCCTCTCTATAAACTAAATACGAAATATTTTTTCTTTCAAATGATTTTTTAAAAACATTTTTCTCTTTAAACAATAATTTATCTTGTATATCTTCGACCACATCTTTTGTTGCAGTTGCCGTTAAAGCTAACACCGGAACATCAGGGAGATACTCTCTGATATCAGCAATATTTAGATATTGAGGACGAAAATCGTAACCCCACTGAGAGATACAGTGCGCTTCATCAACAGCGATGAGCGAGATATTAAGTTTCTGAATATTGAGTAATATTAAATCCGTTTTTAATCGTTCCGGCGAAACATAAAGAAATTTTGTGTTATTATAGACAGCATTATTTAACACGATATCTTGCTGTAAAGCAGACATTCCTGAATAGATTGCATCTGCTTTGATTCCTCTTTTTTTAAGATTCTCGACTTGATCTTTCATCAATGAAATTAATGGAGACACAACAAGGCACAATCCTTCCGAAGCCATTGCGGGCACTTGAAAGCAAATTGATTTTCCACCACCAGTAGGAAGTAATGCGAGAGTATCTTTACCTTCTAATATTGATTTTACAATATCCTCTTGCAAGGGTCGAAAATTCGAGTAACCCCAATATTTCAGCAAAATTTTATGTATGTCTTCCGTTTGTTTCATAGAAATAAATACAATCACAAAGATAACAAATAGTTGAGAGTTGAGAGTTGAAAGTTGAAAATTTATTACTTTTGCAAATTATTCAAAAACAATGGAGATATTTTATCAACCAAATATTAAACAGGGTTATTATTCTTTGACTGAAGATGAGTCGAGGCATATAATCAAGGTGTTACGTAAAAACGTTGGGGATATTATTAAGATTACCGACGGCAAAGGTAAATTATTTAATGCCGAGATTGTTGAAATTGTAAAAAAGAATGTTTCTGTTAATGCGTTGTCTTTTGAAGTAAAACCAACAGGACGTGATTATTACTTTCATTTGGCAGTTGCACCTACTAAAATGATGGACAGATTTGAATGGATTGTCGAAAAATGTGTTGAAATCGGAATTGATGAAATTTCACCAATAATCTGTGAACATTCTGAAAGAAAAGTTATTAAAAATGAACGATTAACAAACATTGCAGTCTCTGCGATGAAACAATCCGGAAATATTAATCTTCCGAAAATTAATGAACAGCAAACCTTTAACGAGTTAATGAAAAATAAATTTGAAGGAAATTTATGTATCGCCCATTGTTACGACGAAAATAAATCGTTTTATTTTAATGAAGTAAAGGAAGGATATAATTTGATATTAATCGGACCGGAAGGCGATTTTTCAAAATCAGAAGTTGAAACTGCAATAAATTCTGCATTCAAACCGGTAAGTTTAGGTAATAGTATTTTGAGAGTCGAGACCGCTGCGGTAGTTGCATGTGTTACTACTTCAATAAAAAATCAAAAGTAAAGAAATGAAAAAAATCCATATATTAATAGTATTAATTTTACTATCGACTAATGTTTTTTGTCAAGGAAATGTAAAGATTGCGCTGGTAAAATATTCCGGCGGCGGAGATTGGTATTCAAATCCGACATCATTGCCGAATCTTATTAAGTTTTGCAACGAAAACATCGGCACAAACATTCATCCTGAGCCTGCAACCGTTGATGTTGGCAGCGCTGACCTTTTCAATTACCCGTTTGTTCATATTACCGGTCACGGAAATATCGTTTTTACTGAAAATGACGTAAAGAATCTTCGAACTTATTTAATTGCCGGCGGCTTTCTACATATTGACGACAATTACGGAATTGATCAATATATCAGACCACAAATGAAGAAGGTATTTCCTGAATTAGATTTCATTGAACTGCCTTTTTCCCACCCTATTTATCACCAAACATTTGATTATCCGAACGGATTACCAAAAATCCATGAGCACGATGATAATCCGCCACAAGGATTCGGATTGTTTTGGGAAGGAAGGTTGGTTTGTTTTTACACTTACGAGTGCGACTTAGGTGATGGCTGGGAACATCCTGCTGTTCACAACGACACTGAAGAAGCACACTTAGAAGCGTTAAAGATGGGGGCGAATATTATTGAATTTGTGTTTGATTAATTGTTTAAGGTTCAAGGTTGGAAAGTTCAAGGTTGACTATTATTTTTTTATCCATTTAAAAGAATACATACTGTTTTTGTTAGTGAATTTCAAAACATAAACAGAATTTGTCGGTAATTTTTCTGCACTGATTGTATTTATTCCAATTGAAATCTTTTCTGTGCACAATAGTTTTCCAAGTAAATCATAGATTTTCAAGGAGTAATCTTTTTCCGCATCTATAATAATAAAATCATTTCCGGGATTAGGATATATCTTAATATTATTTGTTTGATGATTTTCTATACTTTCAGCTGAAGGTTCTACACCGATAAAAAATTGTAATCCTCCTGATAAATTTCCAACAATCATTTCTGGAAAATCATTATCATTAAGATTAGCTATTGCAGGTGCTGAACGATATCCCATGTTTTTTTGATTTAAAACTTTTTCTTTAAAAGTTCCATACAAGTTATCATCAATATCGTAATAACAAAATACTTGTCCGCTTTCTGATCCAACAAAAATATATGTTGTATCATTGAAATTATATACGCAAGGAACACTATATCCCGACCAAGAGGCATTGTAATCGCGAACATCTATTTCACCAAAGAAATCTGATTTTTTTGTAAAAGAATTATCTCCGTTATTTTCAAAATAATAAACAATTCCTTTTTCACATCCAACAACTAAATCAAGGTGTTTATCTTTATTGAAATCATAAAGACATGGTGTAGAATATGTTATTTCGGGATTACATTTTCCAAGCCAATTGGGGTTTAAAAGTTCGAAATTGTCTTTTCCAATATTTTCAAATAGCATTACTGTTCCCAAAGAATTTCCACAAGCAAGATCGTAGTCGCCATCATTATCGAAATCTATGAAAGCAGGATAAAGTCCAAGTAGATTATATTCCGACAGCGAAGCAAAGTCGTCAGTTCTTAAAATAAATTTGGGTTCCAGATTATTTCCGATATTCTCAAAGAAAGCAATTTTGGAAGTATATTTACATGATAAATTCATATATTCATCGTGTGAACATTCATTACAATATCCCCAATTTCCAACAAACAAATCAAGGTCGCCGTCATTATCATAATCGAAAAGCACAGGATAAGCGCCGGTTCCGACATTAATCATTTTATCTTGCATAAAAGATTTATTTTCCAGAATAAAATTCGGAGCATCAACGCTTCCATTATTTTTATACAACCAAACAGAATTTGTATTTTCTATTTTATAATATGATGGATCAAAAGGAGAAACTATTAATTCTTTTTTTCCATCTTTATCAACATCAATATAATTCATCACTGGAAATGAAAATAAATTAATCGGGGAATTTTCGGGATAAGAAAAAGTGTAATCAGTAATTAATGCTTCATCAGAAGTACCTTTATTATATAGGAGACAAGGAGATGAATAATCGACATCACCCAGAAGCAAGTCGAGAAGTCCGTCGCCATCTGCATCAAAAAGCAAGAAAGTTGAGCCGGTATGTTTTGGATCTTTGGAATGATCAATTATTGAGGTCGATTCTTCCGGACAGGTATTAAGTGTAATAATATTAGACTCTTCGCTTTCAGCAAATTTTCCCCAGCAATTTGATTCTTTATAAAAAAGCAATGAATCCGGTCTGCCGTATTTTTCCATTGAATGATTTTTATGATATTCGACATAAGCGCCTAATCCACCGAAGACAAGAATATCGAGATCGCCATCTCCATCAACATCTTCAATTGCAGGGTAATCAACATTTGTTGCTAAGATATTGCTATATATTTCATTATAATATGATTTAAGGAAGGTATCTGTCACTTGTTTAAATTTCAATTGTTTGTCAAAAGAAACATTTTTATAAACCTTAATTCCGCCTCGAGTATAAGTAAAAATATCATTCTTACCGTCATTATCATAATCTTTACAAATAATCCAATTATTTATTTCCGGAAAATATTTAAAATATTGTGGGGAAAAAACATATTTCAGTTCATCTTTTTCATAATTTGTGACGAAAAAGAGTAATCTATTACTAATTCTATCGAATAAAATTAAATCTAAAATTCCATCTTGGTTCAAATCTATTTCACAAAATTGTGCCGAAGTCACTCCTCCAGCCCAAGCATATTCGAGAGGATTATTCTGTTCATCATACACAACACAAGAGTCATCGAAATCAAAACCAAAATATATATCATTTTGACTATAAGAATATTGCAACATCAAGGCAAAGCAAAAAACAAAGATTATTTTTTTCAACATCATAAAAAAGATTATTAAAAAACAATTCGACAAGAAATGAATTATGCAAAGTTAAAAAATTATTGACAACAAAAGAAAATAAATTTTGCTTAATTTGGGAAGATGTCGTATATTTGCACGCTAAAAAATATAGCTTATTTTAAATATTTAAAAGATTAATAATTAAAAAAATTAAATAAGATGCAAATCAAGGGTGCAATTAAATTTTTTGCGATTTTACTCGCGTTGGTATGCCTTTTTCAATTATCTTTTACTGTTGTTACAAGAGTAGTTGAGAACAAGGCTGAGAAATACTCAAAGAGTGAGTATGTGATGAAAGAATATGACAAATTGAAATCCGGAAACGAATTACAAGATGCAAAAACATTAGATTCTTTACATACAGTTAAGAAAGAGTATTATATAGATTCAATTTCCACAGTTCCGGTTTATAACATTTTAGTTAAAAAATACACTTATGCCGAATGTAAAAGCAGGGAATTAAATCTTGGTCTTGACCTTAAGGGCGGTATGAATGTAATGATGGAAGTAGCTGTTGTAGATGTTATTGAAGCTTTATCACATAACTCTATGGACCCTACTTTCAGAAAAGCTATAGAATTAGCAAATCAACGTCAAGAAAACAGTCAATTAGGTTATTTACAATTATTCTATGAAGCTTATCAAGAAGTAGATCCTTCTGCACAATTAGCAGGGATTTTTGCTTATGAGTTTAAAGATAAAGGAATAACCACTACATCAACAAATGCTGAAGTTTATAGAGTTTTAGAAGTTGAAACGAAAGATGCTATTGACAGATCATACAGAATCTTACGTACTCGTATTGACAAATTCGGTGTTGCGCAACCAAATATCCAAAGCATTCCCGGAACAGGTAGAATTTCTATCGAACTACCTGGTGTTAAAGATGCGGCTCGTGTTAGAAAACTTTTACAAGGTACAGCAAGTTTGGAGTTCTGGGAAACTCATAAATTCTCTGAAATTTATCCTGTTTTTATTGATGCAAACAACAAGTTAGCATTAATTGAAAGCGCTAACAAACCTTCAGAAACTCCAGAAAAAGAACCTATCACAATAGAAGAAGAGGTTGTAATTGAAGAAACAATCACTCCTGACGGACAAGAAAAAACTGAGTTGGAAAGTGCAATCACTGAGGAAATCACTACCGAAGAAGATAATGACCAATCATTAGCAGAATGGGAAAGTCAAAATCCATTATTCAGATATTTAATGCCGGCATTCTATACCGGTGAAGACGGACGTCAATATCCTTCTGAAAATGCTGCTATTGGTAGCGCTTTCATTAAAGATACTGCAACTGTTAATTCTTTACTAAGAAAAGTTGACCTTCCAAGAGATATTAAGTTGGCATGGACAAACAAACCTGAGCCATCAACACCAAATATGTTGCAATTGGTTGCATTAAAGGTTACCAGCAGAGATGGAAAAGCTCCATTAACAGGTGAAATTATCGCCGATGCTCGTCAAGATTATGATCAATACGGACAAGTAGAAGTTACAATGATTATGACTCCGGAGCCGGGCGCTCGTTTATGGAAAAATCTTACTGCTCAAAATATTGGCAGACAAGTTGCTGTTGTTCTCGATGGTTACGTTTATACCTACCCTGTAGTTCGTGGTGAAATCGCCGGCGGTCGTTCATCTATTTCAGGTGGCGGCATGACAGTTGAAGAAGCTCAAGATATTGCTACCGTCTTAAAAGCCGGTAAATTACCTGCTCCTGCAAGAATCATCCAAGAAGAAATCGTTGGTCCATCACTCGGTCAACATTCTATTAAATGGGGTATGATATCTTTTGCTGTAGCTTTAATTTTGGTTATGTTAACCATGGCTATTTACTACAACAAATCAGGATGGATTGCAAACGTTGCTCTTTTATGTAACGTATTCTTTATAATAGGTATCCTCGCATCTATTGGCGCGGTACTTACTTTGCCTGGTATTGCGGGTATCGTTCTAACAATTGGTATGGCAGTGGATGCCAACGTAATTATCTACGAGCGTATTAAGGAGGAACTTAAAGCCGGAAAAGGCATCAAACTCGCAATTGACGATGGTTATAAAAATGCATATTCAGCTATTATAGATGGTAACATTACCACTTTAATCACTGCTATCGTTCTTTTCTATCTCGGAACTGGCCCTGTTAAAGGTTTCGCAACTACTCTTATTATCGGTATCTTATGCTCATTGTTTACATCAATATTTATCACAAGACTTATTTATAACAGAGCTTTAAGTAAAAAGAGAGACATTAAACTTTCTCGTAAATTCAATACTAACTGGTTCACTAATGTTAATTTTGATTTTATCGGTAAAAGAAAGATCTTCTACATCATTACATTAATATTGATGATTATTGGTGGCGTTTCTTTAGCAACAAGAGGATTATCATTCGGTATTGATTTCGCCGGCGGTAGATCTTATGTTGTTCGTTTCGACCAAGATGTGAATACTGTTGATATTGCCAATGCATTAAGCGATGACCTTGAATCAACTCCTGAGGTTAAAACCTTCGGACCAAATAAACAGGTGAAAATTACCACAAAATATAAAGTAAATAACTCTGACGCAGCTGTTGAAGATGAAATTACAAGAATTTTATATGATGACTTGAAACCATTCTTCACTTCTGAAATTTCTTATGAAGATTTCGCAACCGAAGGTTCAGAAAAATATATGGGTATATTAACTGTAACAAAGGTTGGTCCTACAATTGCTAAAGACATGACAGTTAAATCTATTTGGGCTGTAGCTATTGCATTGTTGGGTATTTTCCTTTATATCGTTCTAAGATTCCGCCGTTGGCAATTTGCATTAAGTGGCGTACTTTCATTAGCGCACGATGCTTTTATCACAATTTCATGTTACTCGCTATTCTTTGGAATATTACCTTTCAACTTGGATATCGACCAAACGTTTATTGCGGCTATCTTAACAATTATCGGTTATTCTATCAATGCTTGCGTTGTTATCTTCGACCGTGATAGAGAAAATATCGGACTTTATCCGAAACGTTCTTTCAAAGAAAACCTTAACTCTGGTGTTAATAGCACATTAGCTCGTTCTGTGATGACTTCTTTCACTACGATTATAGTTTTATTAGCTATTTTCATTCTTGGTGGTGAAAGTATTAGAGGTATGGCATTCGCATTGTTGGTTGGTATTACAGTTGGTACTTATTCTTCTGTTTGTTTAAGTTCCGGATTGGTTTATGATTTCACCAGAAGACGCGATGATGTTTCTAAACTCGGTAAAGTTTCTAAGAAAGACGAAGCTATTATGAGCCAAGAAGCTAACAAATAAGACAAGATTAATCTTAATATATGAAAGGCTGTCTCTTGAGATGGCCTTTTTTTGTGACGAGTGACGGGTGACGAGTGACGAGTGACGAGTGACGTGTGACGGGTGACGAGTGACAAGTGACAAGTGACAAGTGACGGGTGATGATGTTATTATTGGCGGGGGCTGAGCCTGTCGAAGCCCCAGTATTGTCGCCTTCGGCAGGCTCTGGCAACTTTTATTATGTGATTCTCAATATTACGATCCCATGCCCGTCACTTGTCACTTCTAAAAAAACTTTTAATTTTCAACTATTATGGCGTGCCCCTCGCTTCACTCGGGTCGGGCTTTCCGCTTTACTCCTCGCTCGCTAACGCTCGCTGCGGGGTATCGCTGCAATCCCTCACGCGGCGCTGAACAATCGTTGTTTCATTTATCATAACATTCGCAAAAATGATCATTGTTTCATTTCTCGTAACCCAAGCCTGACGGCTTTGGGCTGAATTATTTCGGCGCTTCGCGCCTATTGATATGAATCCCCTACGGGGAATATTTGTTGTCATTTCAAGCTTTCGCGCTTTCTTCCCTTCGCGCTTTTGCACCTTTATACTTTCACGCATAAAAAATCTTTCACTTGTCACCCGTCACTCGTCATACTCGTCACTCGTCACCCGTCACTCGTCACTCGTCACCCGTCACCCGTCACTCGTCACTCGTCACACTGTCAAACGTCACTTGTCACACGTCACTTGTCACACGTCACTTGTCACACGTCACTTCTAAAAAAATCTTTCATCTTTCAGTTTTCACTTTTCAATTTTCAACTATTTGTTATCTTTGCGCTGTGAAGAAATTAATACCAATATTATCTGTCGTTTGCTTGATGTTTGTTGTTTCTCAACAAACATTCTCACAAACATTACCGGATTCGCTCACAATTTACTACGGATATCTAAAAGATTTTCCACTAAGTTCTTCATCATTAAAAGTTCTTGATACAACGCTTTACGAATTTCATATTAATGATGAATTATATAAACATGGGAACTTTTACAATGTAACTTCTAATACTGGACACGCTCACCGGTCACTTATTTTCACGCCTAATTTAAAATCAGGGTATTATTATAATTATGACGGTTTTGAAAGTTATCTTCAATCGACGGATAACACAAAGCTTTTTTCTTCTGATAAACCTTACTTTAATTTATTCTATTCGCAAGCACCTGGTAGCGAACGCGACGAAAGTTATTTCAATGCTGAACATAATCAAAACTTGGGCAAAACAATTTCGTTCGGATTTAATTTCAATTTTTTGAAAAACGACGGATTTTATACTCGACAAACGGCTAAGAATGCAAATTTTAATTCTAACTTTCGATTTCATACGCGCGACTATCGTTACGGATTCCTTGTTGCATATTATCACACCCGATTAAATGTAATGGAAAACGGCGGCATTAAAAATGATACTGATTTCACTGAAAATATCGAGAAAAACAGGAAGACAATTAACGTAAATTTATCTGCTGCATCAAATTTTATTAAACGCGGAGGATGGCATTTTCATCAGTATTTCAAATTGTTTAAAGCAGACTCAACAAGAAAGGAAAACTTTTTGCAACTCCAACATAGCATCAGCTATATCCGCGACAGAAATATCTACAATGACACAAAACCAAATCTCGATTTTTACGAACATTTTTACACAAACGATAATTCCGCAATCTTCGATTCTACTGTTTTTAAAAGTGTGAAAAATAATTTTGCTTTCACTAATTTTGATAATAATAACAATAGTAAATTCCAATTCGAAGTTGGAGCAGATATTGATTTTCACAATATTACATATCACACTTTTGCCAACAAAGTAAACATTTCCGGTGAAGGAGTGTATATTACTACAAGTCAGGAAGGAATTGATAAAAGCAAAGTTTATAACATTATTCCTTATGGGAAATTTTCAATCAAGTTCGCCGGATTTTCGTTAATTCCTGAAGCACATTTTTCTTTTGGAAATTATAATAATGGCGATTACAATATCTCCGGATTGATAAATTACGATTACAAGAAATTCTCTTTCGAAGGAAAATATACTTCCGCAGCGACTGATGTGCCTTGGATGTACACTCACATTAGCACTACAAATACTGTTTGGGAAAATTCTTTTAAGAAGGTTTTCTACAATCAGGCGGAAATAGCTGCAAGATATAACGGATTAAAACTCGGCGCAAAATACATGTTATTAAATAATTACTCCTACCTTGATCAAAATATTTCACCTCAACAACATGAAGGCGCCGTTAGTTATTTAACTGCATATTTCTCCGCAATATACGATTTAAAACGTTTTGAAATCAGCGGAAGCTTTGTCTATCAATTCGTCAGCAATAAAGAAATTGTTCGCGTTCCGGATTTCACCGGAAAGATTACCTTTATATATAAACAACCATTATTTAAAAGAGCATTATTTGCGCAAATCGGGTTTGATGTAATTTACAATACGCCTTTCTATGCTGAAGCTTATTTGCCTTCCTTACATTCTTTTTATCTTCAAGATGAAATCAAAACAGGCAATTATCCGTATTTGAATGCTTATATAAGACTTCAAGTTAAAAGAGCAAGAATTTTTGTGGAGTTTGTTAATGTTGCAGAAGGACTACTTGGGCATAATTATATTGGTGTTCCTCATTATCCGTTAAACGACAGACAATTCAAGTTCGGCGTAAGTTGGTATTTCCATGATTAATGAAATTAACATAAACATTCCTCCTGAGCTGGTAAACAATTATGACGAAATAAAATTATCGGCGGGGAAATCTATAGGAATTAAAACTTCAGATATTAATGATGTTAGAATATTACGTCGCTCAATTGATGCGCGAGGAAGAAAGATTTCTTATCAACTAAAAGTTGCTGTTTATTCAGGAAACGATTTTCCCGAAAAGAGCATTAAAACTTTTGATTTTAAAAATGTTGCTAATGCAACGCCGGTAATAATTGTTGGCGCCGGTCCGGCAGGATTATTTGCTGCATTAAAATTAATTCAAAATGGACTGAAACCGATTATCTTAGAACGCGGAAAAGATATTCACCAAAGGAAATTGGATATTGCTCAACTTAATCGTAGCAATATTGTTAATGAAGACTCAAACTATTGCTTTGGAGAAGGCGGCGCCGGAACATTCTCCGATGGAAAGCTTTTCACCCGATCTACAAAACGCGGCAATGTTAACGAAATTCTTGAATTATTGGTCATGCACGGTGCATCCAAAGATATTCTTGTTGATGCGCATCCGCATATTGGCACTGATAAACTTTCCACAATTATGGAAAACATCAGAAACACAATAACTTCTCATGGCGGCGAATATCTTTTCAACACAAAAGTTTGTGATTTCATAATCAAGAACAACATCATTGATAAAGTTATCGACCAAAATGGAAATAGTTTTTCGGGCAAAGCTGTTATTTTAGCAACAGGACATTCTGCAAATGATATTTACGAGTTTCTTAATGATAAAAAGATAAAAATCGAAGCAAAAGATTTTGCTTTGGGTGTGCGTGTTGAACATTATCAGAAATTGATTGATGATGTGCAATACCACGGATTAAGAGAAAAATATAATCTTCCACCGGCAACTTACAGTTTAGTAACGCAAGTTGACGGGAAAGGCGTTTTCTCCTTTTGTATGTGTCCGGGTGGAATTATTGTTCCTGCAATGACTAACAAAGGAGAACTTGTTGTCAACGGAATGTCGAACTCATCGCGAAGTGGAAAATTCGCTAATTCAGGAATTGTTGTTTCCGTTGATGGTAATGATACGGTAGAATTTTCAAAATTTGGAGCGTTACAAAATTTAAGATTTCGCCAGGACTTAGAAAGTAGATTTTTCGACCATCGAGGCAATACACTTCAAGCGCCTGCACAAAGGATGACGGATTTCACTAAGAATATTATTTCTACAGAATTGCGAAAGAGTTCTTATGTTCCCGGATTAATTTCGGCTCCGATTCAAATCATGCTTCCAAACTTCATTTCCAATCGGCTAAAACGAGCATTTGTAGATTTCGACAAAAAACTCCGAGGGTTTTACACAGGAGATGCTTTATTGATTGGACTTGAGTCGCGCACCTCATCGCCGGTGCGAATTGTAAGAGACCGCGAGACCTTCCAACACGTTGAAATCAAGAATCTTTATCCTTGCGGAGAAGGCGCAGGATATGCGGGTGGGATAGTTTCATCTGCTATTGATGGAGTGAGTGTTGCGGAGAAAGTGACGGGGATGGGTGACGTGTGACGTGTGACGAGTGACGTGTGACGTGTGACGTGTGACGTGTGACGCGTGACGTGTGACGCGTGACATGTGACGGGTGACAAGTGACGAAAACTCTGTTAATTCTGCAAATTTTGTCATTCTGTCTATCATTCTGTCTATCCTTCCGGATTCAAAATCACCTCCAATTCCATCTCGCTATGCACATAAACTTCGCGTGCTTTACTTCCTTCTTGCGGACCAACAACTCCGGCTGCTTCGAGTTGATCCATAATTCTTCCGGCGCGATTATATCCAAGATTTAGTTTACGCTGTAATAAAGATGTCGAGCCGTGCTGATTTAGAACCACTAATCTTGCGGCTTGTGCGAACATTTCATCACGGTCGCCGATATCATCTCTAAGATTAGTTTCGGCAGAATCTCCTGAATATTCAGGCAACAACAATGCAGTAGCATATCCTGCTTGTGAACCAATAAAATCAGTTAGTCGCATAACCTCTTCCGTATCAATAAATGCACATTGCATACGAATTAGATCACTGCCGGTAGAAAGCAGCATATCGCCGCGACCAATCAGTTGGTCGGCGCCGCCGGTATCAAGAATTGTTCTCGAGTCAATTTTTTGAACAACCCTGAAAGCCAAACGTGCCGGAAAGTTCGCTTTAATTGTACCTGTGATTATATTAACTGAAGGCCTCTGAGTTGCAATAACAAGATGAATACCAACGGCACGCGCAAGTTGTGCCAAACGCGTTAGTGGCACCTCAACTTCTTTTCCTGCAGTCATAATTAAGTCGGCAAACTCATCAATAATTACAACAATATAAGGCAAATATCTATGTCCATTTTCAGGATTTAATCTGCGTGCAAGATATTTTGTATTGTATTCTTTTATATTTCGCACTCCCGACATTTTCAGCAATTCATACCTTGAAGACATTTCAATTAGAAGAGAATTGAGAGTATTAACAACATGTTTTGTATCTGTAATAATTGCTTCATCAAGATCCGGCAATTTAGCAAGATAATGTTTTTCAATTTTACTAAATAGTGAAAGTTCAACTTTTTTTGGATCAATCATCACAAATTTGAGTTGTGCAGGATGTTTTTTGTATAGTAATGATGAGATGATTGCGTTCAATCCGACAGATTTACCTTGTCCTGTTGCACCAGCGACAAGCAAGTGGGGCATTTTCGTAAGATCAGCCACAAAACTTTCGTTGGAAATAGTTTTACCTAAAGCTATTGGAAGTTCAAAATTACTTTCAACGAATTTTTTGGATGAAAGCACAGAGCGCATTGCTACTATTTGCGGTTTGCTGTTTGGCACTTCAATACCGATTGTTCCTTTACCCGGTATTGGTGCGATAATACGAATACCAATGGCTGCGAGACTAAGAGCAATATCATCTTCCAGATTTTTTATTTTTGAGATTCTGACTCCCGGCGCCGGAACAATTTCATAAAGAGTAATTGTTGGTCCAACCGTAGCCTTAATTGAAATGATTTCAATAGAGTAAGTCAACAAAGTATTTTTGATATTCTGTCTATTTTTTTCAATTTCTTCATCGGTTATAGATACCGTGTCGCCGCCATAATTTTCCAAAAGGTCAATCGTTGGCATTTTATATCTCGGAAGTTCATCGCGCGGGTCAATATCTTCCATCTCAAGAACTATCTGCTTTTTAAACTCTTTTTCATCAATGGATTCTTCATCAGGTCTTACGACAGTAATATCTGTTAATTCAAAATTTTCATCATCATTCTCAACTTCCGAAGAATTATTGCCGCCATCATCTCTTCCATCCTCTTCGTTCCACTCTTCACCATCGCCATCAATGTCACTTATATCATCTCCCTCTTGTTCATCATCATCAAAACAATCGCCACTTTCATCATCATCGCCATCATTATCAATTCCGTCATTCTCGTCATTCTCATCACTCTTCTTCCCGATTTTAATATTCTTAAAAAGATTCAACACATTCAGTTTGTAACGTACTCCAATGAATACGAACATTAACACAAGTAAAATGATTAGAGTTCCTACAAATCCTGTTATATGCCTAAAAGCTTCAAACAAATTTTGACCAATATAACCGGAAAAGATTGACACATAAGGCTCGTTATTATTAAAGACAACAGCAAAAAACAATGAGAACCACAAAGCAATCAGAAGATTTACAGGCAAGACATATTTACGATTTATCAATTTCTTGCCGAAAGTCAGTAAAAATCCGTAATGAAATAATACTAAAATCAAAAAGATTGAGCCTAATCCAAAACACTCCTTAACCAAGAAGTTTGCAATAACATCTCCGAGATTTCCCGTAAAATTATTTCCGTTTCCCACCATTAAATATTGCCAAGAAGTGACTGTGGAAGAATCTAAATTTATATTATCAACTTTACCATTAAAAGTATTGACAGTATAAGAAACCATTGCCAAAGCAGAATACAAAGCAACAACCATAAAAAGAATTCCGAAAGACATATTTACAGCCTTTTTATTTCTTTTTAGCCAAGAATCTTTTTTTATTTTTTTCTTAGATTTTTTGTTGGGTTTTTTACCTTTAGATTTTTCTACAGGTTTTGTATCTTGTGGTTTAGAGCTTCTTAACTTATTCTTTGACATGCATGGGAAATTATTAAAACTAACTGCAAAAATAGTGTTTTTATTTTAGAATAAGTAGAAATATTTTGCAGCATTATTTCAATGTGCTTAAATCATGCTATACTGATAGACAGAATGACAAAATTTGCAGAATTGACAGAATATTTTTGCCCCTAAATCCCCTAAAGGGAACTTTTTTATATAAGTTAATGTTTCGCACACAGATGACACAGATTTGACAGATGCACGCAGATTTTATTCCGGAAGTTCTTCGTAAACGAAAAAGTACATAAGCTCTTTTTTGCCATCAACAATGTAATATTGTCTTATTGGATATCCGTCTTCATCGTAATCATATTCAAAATTATAATAGCCGTTTTTAATAGGATTATTGTTTGATGGAATATAAACAAATACACCAAAATGAAATAACGGTATTTTGGAAAAAGTTGTTCGCCAACTGGGGTTATTATCATACTGTATATTATTTGCAGGAGTAACATAAGATGTATCTGCTCCATTTAAAGTATAACATTTTGTCAAATTACCTTTTTCCCATTCAAAAAAGTATTTGTCTTTGTAATTCATGCCAGCGTAATGTTCAAGAATAATTTCAGAGCAATTGCTCTCATTATCAAATGAATACTCATATTTCATTATGCGTTGAAACATCTGGTTTTCATTAGCAGTCACCAGATTAAAATCAATATAATCCAATTTATTATCATTTTTCCAATAAAACATATAATTACCATATCCATATTCAAAACTAAAAAAATCCACATGCGAAATGAGTCCCTCTGCATTGTAGAAAAAGCTACATTCTTGCAACCAACCTGATAGTCTTGTATTAAATTTCTTCAAGCGTTTCTGAGAATCCCAAGTATAACTTTCACAAACTTCTAATGAATCTTTATTTAAAACTTTAGATATATATTTTATCTTTTGAGTTGGTTCATCGGGCGGTTCGGGTTTTTCACAGGAAACTGTCAAGAGAAGAATTAAAAATATGGCTGTTAAAAAATATTGTATCTTCATAGTATTATTTTATTTGTATTTATATTCAAAAATATATTTAAGTGTTTTTACACCGTTCTCAATCCTATATTGTTTAATAGGATAATCCAGTTCGTTATATTCGTATTCATAGACAATATCTTCAAATTTTAATGGATTGTTTTCTGAAATATTGTATAAAATTCCATATGTATGTAAAAGTATTATCTTTGGGCATTCCGACCAAGGGTTATTCATATTATCGTGTGAATTACAGTTAATAAAATAATTATCATGACTATTATATCTTGTAAATAGTTTATTTATATTATTTCCGTTCCATTCTATATAATTTATCATTTCATAATCTGTTGAAGCTCTTTTTTTTACAATTTCTGTATTTCTCCCATCAGCATCATACTTGTAATAAAATACTAATGACAAAAAAGTTGTTTCTGTACGTTCAACATAGAATAATACCGAATCAATGAGATTATCATCATTATAGTAAAATTCATATCGATTATTTATCACCGATAAGGTTCTTGTATAATCATTAATTTCAGATATTCGACCAGCCAAATCATAGGTAAAAGTCACATCACGAAAACATGTTCTCATTGAAGATTTAATCGCAATCAGCCTATCATTCTCATCCCAAGTATATGTTTCCATAACATGTTGGGTTGAATCATCTGCTAAAATAGATATTGATGACAAATATTTTGTAAGCTCCTTAGGAGTTTCGGGCTCTTCAGGTGGTTCGGGCGGTTCGGGTTTTTCACAAGAAACAGCGAAAAATGATATTAAGGCTGCCAAAAACAATAGCTTCTTCATAATGTTTTTAATTAATTGATAATAAAATCGCTACAAAGATAGATAATATTTTTTATTCTGCAAAAAATATATTTCGTCGCACACATACGGTGTGCGATGGGACGTGTTGACGATTCTCGGGCTACCGTTCGGTATCCCCATTAACCATTAATCACTAACCATTAACAAAATAATTTTCAACTTTCAACTTTCAACTTTCAACTATTTACTATCTTTGTAGTTTTAAATTAATAAAACACAAAATCATGAATGTGTGGAAAAACAGATTGTTATATGGCGGCATTGCTGGTGCTGTTTTGTTAGCTTATAATGTTGCTCTCCAAATTATGGGAGTTCAATTTGGTAGCGGTACAATGGGATTTCTAAATGTTATCCTCGTTACAAGTATATATGTCTTTGCTATGGTAAAAGGGATTAAGAGATATAGCAACGACCATCTCGAAGGATACATTTCTTATAATCAGGGATTTAAACATGGTTTCTTTATCTATCTCATTGCAGCATTTATTAATGGCTTGAGAGATTGGGTTAATGTTTCATTTTTGAATGGAAAACAAGTTATGTTAGATGCTTACGATGAAGTACTCGAAGGTTTTTACGATACTGTTGGAAGTGAAACTTATGATATGGTAATGAATATGCTTGAAACAATGTTGTCGCCAGTTCCCTACCTAATAATAATTATTGTTAATGTTGCATTAACGGCACTTATAGTCGCTCTTATCGTTGCAGTATTTACTAAAAAAGAAAAACCTTTCTAATATGCAAATATCACTCGTAATACCTCTACTTAACGAAGAGGAATCTTTGCCGGAATTACTTCAATGGATAAAAAAAGTAATGACTAACAACGATTTCAGCTGGGAAGCAATCTTCGTTGATGACGGCAGCACAGACTCTTCATGGAAAATAATTTCAGGATTTTGCAAATCTAATGATAACATTATCGGAATAAAATTCAAAAGAAATTACGGCAAGTCAGCTGCTCTAAACGAAGGATTCATAGCTGCTTCCGGCGATGTTGTTATCACAATGGATGCCGATATGCAAGATAGTCCTGACGAAATTCCTGAACTCTACAACATGATTATCAATGAAGGCTATGATATAGTTTCCGGATGGAAGAAACAAAGACATGATCCTTTTATTAAACGCTCAACTTCAAAATTTTATAATTGGGTAACGCGTAGAGCTTCTAAAATCAAACTTCACGACTTTAATTGCGGATTAAAAGCTTACAAAAATGAAGTTGTGAAAAACATTGAAGTTTACGGCGAAATGCATAGATATGTACCGCTGATTGCTCAAAAAGCCGGATATAATAAAATCGGCGAAAAAGTTGTTCAACATCAAGCAAGAAAATACGGCAAAACAAAATTCGGCATGAGCAGATTTATCAACGGATTCTTAGACTTGATGACAATAAGCTTTATCAACAGATACGGTAAAAATCCAATGCACCTTTTCGGCGCACTCGGAGCATTAATCTTCTTTTTAGGTTTTGTTATCTTCCTTTGGCTCGTTATTCAAAGATTCTTTTTTGCAGGTTATGGAATGACAGACAGACCATTGTTTTTTGTCGGACTACTTTGTATGGTGCTTGGGTTTCAATCATTTTCTGTTGGTTTTACCGGCGAACTGATTACAAGAAATTCACCTAATAAAAACGATTACAATGTTTCTGAAAAATTAAATTGTAAAGAATAAATTTCAATGAATAAAAATAGAATCTCCGAAGCAATAAAACAATCAATTGAGGTTAAAGAAAAGATTCTTAACAATTCAATTTTTATTGATAAAATTGCCAATATTGCTCAAATAATAATTGACACATATAAATCCGGCGGGAAAGTGTTAATCGCCGGTAATGGTGGCTCTGCTGCTGATGCACAACATATTGCAGCCGAACTTTCTGGAAAATTTTATTTCGACAGAGACCCTCTCGATGCTGAAGCTTTGCATGTTAACACATCTTATCTTACTGCGGTTGCAAACGATTATTGCTTTAATGATATTTATTCACGCGCTATAAAAGCTAAAGCAAAACCAGGGGATGTTTTTATCGCAATATCAACATCCGGCAATTCTCAAAACTTGATTAATGCTATAAACTTTTGTAATGAAAATAAAATCATTACAATAGGATTGACGGGAGAAAATGGCGGCAAAATGAAAGATATTTGCAATCATATTTTAAATGTTCCATCAAGCGATACTCCTCGCATTCAAGAAGCTCACATCATGTTGGGACATATTTTGTGTGAACTTGTAGAAACAGAACTTTTTGGTAATGGTAAATAGCGCTGTAATTCTTGCCGGCGGCTTCGGCACACGTCTTCAGTCTGTTATCCAAAACATTCCCAAACCAATGGCTCCCGTCAAAGGCAAAGCCTTCTTGGAATATCTCCTTATATATTTGCTAAAAAATAACATTGATGATGTTGTACTTTCTGTCGGACATCTCCACGAAAGCATCACTTCATATTTCGGAAACAAATACGGCAAACATGTTGAAATCGGTAACAGAATTGAGTACAGAGAATTAAGCATCTCGTACGCTATTGAAAACGAGCCATTAGGCACAGGTGGCGGAATAAAATACGCACTCTCTAAGTCTAAAGGAGAAAATGTTTTTGTTCTCAATGGCGACTCCTTTTTCGACATAAATTTAAAAACTTTATCCGATTTTTATTTCGAAAAACAAACAAACATTGCAATCGCTCTCCGAGAAGTTGAAGATGTAAGTCGTTATGGATCTGTGGAAATTTCTGAGGAAAATAAAATTATTTCTTTCCTTGAGAAAGGTCAAAAAACAGGCGAAGGATTAATTAATGCCGGTATTTATATTTTAAACAGAAATATTTTAAATGATTTCCCTGAAAAATTCTCCTTCGAAAAAGATTTTTTAGAAAACGCAATTTTTTTTCAACATAAAAATAATGATAAACTTATCCCCAAACATTCCAGTTCACCCAATCTCAAAAAGTCCCCTTTAGGGGATTTAGGGGCAAAGTCCCCTTTAGGGGATTTAGAAGCAAAGTCCCCTTCAAGGGATTTAAGCGCTCCTAAAATTTTCGGATTAAGTTTCAATAATAATTTCATCGATATCGGTATTCCCGAAGATTACAACCGTGCAGCCGAAATTCTTGTCCCCTACTCTTCCGCACTTTTCTTAGACAGAGACGGAGTAATCAACAAACGCTTGATTGATAATTACGTTACTAAGCCCGAAGAGTTTGTTTTTCTCGACGGAGTAATTGACGCAATCAAAATCTTTTCATCAAAGTTTGAAAGAATATTTGTTGTTACAAATCAGCAAGGTATTGGAAAAGGAATAATGACGTGCGAAGATTTTGAGAAAGTGAACGACTATATGTTAAAAGAAATTGTTGACAACAATGGAAAAATCGACAGAGTTTACTTTTGTCCAAACCTTAGCAGCGAAAATCATAATTGGAGGAAACCGAATATTGGTATGGGCTTGCAAGCAAAAGAGGATTTTCCGAAGATTGATTTTGAAAGAAGTATTATGATAGGAGATTCGGAAACAGATATTATTTTTGGCAAAAGGCTGAAAATGAAAACCGTTTTTATAGGGAATAACACTTCGGCAGATATTTGTTGCGACAGTCTTGTCGAATTTGCATCAACATTATAAAAGACACAAAATGGATTCCGGATTAATTTTAATTTGTTTTATCGCATATACAGCATTAATTTTTGTTATAGCATTTGTTACATCACGTAAAGCTAAAAACGACAGTTATTTTATCGGAGAAAGAAAATCCTCGTGGCCCATTGTTGCTTACGGAATGATTGGCGCGTCGTTATCCGGCGTTACATTTATCTCCATCCCGGGCGATGTTTATCATTCCGGATTTTCATATATGATGGTTGTATTCGGATATTTGCTCGGATATGCAATTATCGCAACAGTTTTATTACCTGTCTATTACAAGTTAAAGCTAACAACTATTTACACATATCTCCAACAAAGATTTGGAAACATTTCATACAGAACCGGCTCCACATTTTTCATAATTTCTAAACTTTTAGGCGCTGCCGGAAGATTATTTCTCGTTGCTTATGTGCTGCAAAAATTTGTTTTCGATGCGTGGAATGTTCCATTCGCTGTTACTGCAACCATTTTCGTCGGATTAATTGTACTATACACTTTTAAAGGCGGAATTAAAACGATAATCTGGACTGATACGCTACAAACAACTTTTATGATTTTGGCATTGATTATCTGCTTCTTTATGATTACAAAAAGTTTGAACATCGGCTTTTCGGGAATGATAGCCAAAATCTTTGAACATGATTATTCCAAAATGATTGTCACTGATTGGAACAGCAGACTGCACTATCTGAAACAATTTTTTGGCGGAGCTTTTATTGCGGTGACAATGACCGGATTAGATCAAGATATGATGCAAAAGAATTTAAGTTGTAAAGATTTGAAAAGCGCTCAAAAGAATATGTTTATGATGAGTTCTTGTTTAATTCCCGTCAATTTTTTATTCCTACTCTTAGGAGTTGCGCTTTATATTTTTGCAGAATCACAAGGAATTGCAATTCCTGCTCAAACCGACGAATTATTCCCGCTCATCATGTTGAAATATCTCGGACCGGTAGCAGGCATAGTTTTTATGATTGGTTTAATTTCTGCTGCATACTCCAGTGGCGACGGGGCTTTAACAGCGCTGACTACCAGCTTCTGTATCGATTTTCTCGGCTTCGACGATAAACGCAAAGAACTTTCCGAAGAAAAGAAAAAGAATATCCGTATCAAAGTTCATTTCTCTTTTGCAATAATAATGATATTGCTAATCCTTGCATTCAACAAGCTCAACGACAATTCTGTTATTACCACAATATTTATGATTGCCGGATACACATACGGTCCGCTTCTCGGTTTATTTGCGCTCGGTTTATTCACTAAACTTCAATTAAAAGACAAATACGTTCCATTTGTTGCTATTATTGCACCGATAATATGTTATTTCTTAAATATGATTTTCCCGTTTGGATTTGCTTTAATCATTGTTAACGGAGCAATTACGTTTTTGGGATTGCTGATAATAAGCAAGAAGAAAATAGGATAGACAGGATGACAGAATTCTGTTAATCCTGCAAATTCTGTCATCCTGTCTATCAATTAAAAAAAGGATTAAACCTCTTTTCAAACTTCACAGTAGTCGGATTATTATGACCGGGATAAACAGTCACATCTTCAGGGAGAGTGAAAATTCTACTCTTAATATTATTAATTAAAAGCTCGTAATCACCTGTAGGAAAATCAGTTCTACCGATACTACTTCTAAAAAGAACATCGCCGGTAAACAGAATTTTCTCATCAGGATTATACAAACAAACGCTACCGTCAGCATGACCCGGCATATACATAACATTCAGAAAGTAATTCCCAAACTTTAGAGTTTCACCTTCCTCTAAATCGAACTTAAATTGCGGCATTATGAAATTAGTAAACCCTATCAAGTCAGCTTGTTGCTCCATTGTTTGCAACAATAAAGCACTATTAGAATTAATTCTCGGAATGATATTATATTTTTCAATAATATGTGCACCTCCGGCTAAATGATCCGAATGCGGATGTGTAAACACAACTTCAACAATCTGTAACTCATTGTCGGAAACAAATTTATCAAATAAAGTTATTTCTTCCGGATAATAAAACGCCGGATCTATTACCAATGCTTGTTTAGTTTCTTCAAACAAAATATATGTGTTTACTTGTATATGGTTAAATACAAAATGTTGAATTTGTAGCATAATCTATCTTTTTTTTTACACAAATAACTATTCTTAACATAAAATGCAAAGGTACAAAAAAATATTTTGTAACTTTGCAACGTTAAAGAAAAGGAGATTGCCGAAAATCCTATTTAAGAGTAGGCGCAAAAAATTTGAAATAACATGAAAAAAGTATTAATCGGATTAGCAGTTGTAGCATTTGGATTTACATTTGCTTCTTGCACAAAAACTTGTGATTGCAAAACTTACCTTGCTGGAGCAGTCGTTCTTGAAAAAAATGACATCGAACTTGAAAAAGGCAAAAAATGTTCAGATCTTAACACATTCGTTGTTGATAGCAATGGTCAAAACAAAACAGGTGTTGAATGCAAATAATTCAAACTAACCTTTAATAAAAAAAGCAATGTCGTTTTTACACATTGCTTTTTTTATATCAAATCATATAAACTTAAACTCTTATTGCCCCTAAATCCCCTAAAGGGGACTTGGTAAACCTGTGATTGACTCGCAATTGTAAAAAAACACAGCTATAAAGCAATCTACAATATCACCATAGGAGGTAGTATTTAATATGTGTCATCTATGAGCAATAAAACAAACAAAAAGTCCCCTTTAGGGGATTTAGGGGCTTTGTTCAAAAAACCTCAAAACAAAAAACTTTCATTAATTCTTCGAATTATTGTTGGATTAGTATTTATTGCTTCCGCAGTATTAAAATTCATTTCCATAGATATTTTTGATCTTTATGTTTACGAACATAATCTATTTTCAATATCAGTAACAGAAACACTTAGTCGTCTGTTAATTACAGCAGAATTTGTCTTGGGAATAATGTTAATTTTCGGAATTTATTTCCGTTTTGCTTATTACGTTTCAATAATATTCCTCTCAGGTTTCACTATTTATTTATTTCTCCTCCCCTACTTATTTGATGTTGATATTTCAAACTGTCATTGTTTCGGCGAAGCAATAATCTTCACCCGCAACCAATCGATTATTAAAAATATAGTTCTACTAATCTGTCTGTTATTTATTTCACCTAATTTCTTTAAGAAAAGGAAATGGGAAACATGGGTATTAATTACTCTAAGTTTCGTCTCTCTTATCGTTGTTTTTGTAATAAACGCGCCAAATTATCTTTACACATTAGTACATAAAGACAAAATAAACATTAATACAGAAGTTTACGACGAAGCTCTTCTCAATTCCGGTGCTTGCGATATTTTTAACGACGGAAAACAAATTATTTGCATGTATTCAACTCGTTGTGAGTTTTGTAGAAAATCCGCAATGAAGCTGAATCTCATATTAAAGAATAACAATCTCTCCAACGATAACGTAAAGGCAATATTTTGGGCTGGCGTTGCAGACAGCACTATCAACAATTTCTTTGTTGAACAAAATGTTCCTATCATAGAATACACCTCTTTTCGCGTTGATACATTTTTAATGGTTACGAACGGCAAAATACCTATCATTCTATTTTCCGACAATGGCAATATTGTAGGTGCTGCGGATTATATTTCTTTGAATGAAAAAAATGTTGTTGAATTTTTATATGGGCGTGCCCCTCGCTAACGCTCGGGTCGGGCTTTCCGCTTTACTCCTCGCTCGCTACGCTCGCTGCGGGGTATCGCTGCAATCCCTCACGCAGCCCTGAACAATCTGATTTCAAATATCAATTGTTGGTACAACAAATTATGATAATAGCATTTTTCGTCCACGGGTTCGCTGCGCTAATTCATAATTATGGTATTTCTCTACCACGGGTTCGCTGCGCTCACCCTTGGCTAATGATATTTAATCCCTGCGGGATTTGTTGTTGTGTAAAATATGGCAATTTGTAATTCTGATTTATTGAACTTATTTCGACATTTCTAAATTTCTTAATTACTAAATTAAAATTCTCCATTAAAAAAATTATCTTTGCAAAAATCATTTTTTTATTATGCGAAAAATATCAACTTTTTTAATTTTATTATTGTCTTCTATGTTCTTATTTGCTCAAGAGAAGACTTTTACACTCGAAGATTGTATTTATATGAACAGGGAGTTATTTCCCAAAAACATCCAAAATCTTCAGTGGATTCCGGAAACTTCGGATTATTCTTTTGTTAAAGACAATGCGTTGATTAGCAATAATGCAAAAAGCAATAAGGAAAAAACATTATTAACTTTGGAAGAATTGAATTCTGCTGCTGAAAATAGCGAATTTGAGATATCATTTTCAAATCGTTTTCCTTCTATAAGCTGGACTGATAAAAATGTTTTCAGCTTTTCTGTGATGAATGACATTTACTCATTCAAACTTTCTAATAAAGAAATAACAAAACTTGATACTCGTCCCGAAGGCGAAAATCTTGATAAAGGAAACTCATACATCTACGCCTATACTGATGGCGCCGATTTATACATTTCCAAAAACGGCGAAAATACTTGCATCGCAAAATCGGAAAAAGAAGGCGTATCATACGGTCCGGATGGTGTTCACAGAAGCGAATTTGGAATCAGCAAAGGAACTTTTTGGTCGCCAAATGATAACTTCCTCGCGTTCTATCGCTTGGATGAAAGCATGGTCGCTGATTATCCACTCGTAGATATCACAAAAAGAATTGCTGCTGTCGAAAACACAAAATACCCAATGGCAGGAATGACAAGTCATGAAGCTACTCTTGGAGTTTACAACGTTAATACTGGAAAAATAGTTTATATGAAAACCGGTGACCCTGTAAACCAATACTTGACTTCAGTAACTTGGGATCCATCGGAGAAATATATTTATATCGCAGTATTAAATCGTGATCAAAATCATTTGAAATTAAACAAATATGATGTTGCAACCGGCGATTTAATTAAAACATTATTTGAGGAAACCGACGAGCAATATGTTGAGCCTCAAAATCCTTTGGCATTTATTTCGAAAGATAAAAATAAATTTATATGGCAATCGCGCCGCGACGGCTGGAATCATCTCTATCTTTATAATACTGATGGAAACTTAATTAAACAACTTACAAAAGGAAATTGGGAAGTGACAGAGATTATCGACTTCAATAAAAATGAAGATATAATCTACGTTATGGGCACTTATGACAGTCCGATAGAAAATAATCTTTACGCTGTAAAAACTAAAGATCAGTCGATTAAAAGATTAACTAATATTCACGGAACTCATTATTGTTATTTGTCTCCTAACAAAGATTATTTTATTGATAATTACAGCAATACCGAAACAACAAGAGTAATAAATATTGTTGATATTAATGGAAAGATTGCAAAAACTCTACAAGAAGATGCAAATCCTTTGAAGGATTACAAACAATGTGAAATTATTGTCGGCACATTAAAAAGTGATAATAATGATGATTTGTATTACAGAATGATTTTGCCTTCGGATTTTGATCCGAACAAGAAATATCCTGTGTTTTATTATGTTTACGGCGGACCGCACATGCAAATGGTAACAGATTCTTGGAATGCCGGCGCAGGTTTTTGGGATCTTCGTTGGGCGCAACGTGGGTACATTGTTTTTTCTATGGATAACAGAGGAACGCCAAACAGAGGCGAAGCTTTTGAAGATTGCATCCACCGTAACCTCGGCGTTCTCGAGGTTGATGATCAAATGAAAGGCGTAGAATATCTTCGTTCGTTACCCTATGTTGATACCGACAGAATGTCTGTTGACGGCTGGAGCTACGGCGGATTTATGACTACTTCTTTAATGTTGAAACAACCGGATGTTTTTAAAGTTGGTGTTGCCGGCGGACCGGTTATTCAATGGGAATTTTATGAAATAATGTACGGCGAAAGATATATGGATACTCCTGAATCAAATCCCGATGGATATAAAAACGGTAATCTTATTAATTATGTCGATAATTTAAAAGGCAAATTAATGCTCATTCATTGCACAACAGATCCTGTTGTTGTTTGGCAACATAGTTTAAGCTTTATCGATGCTTGTATTAAAGCAAGAAAACAAGTAGATTATTTTGTATATCCCGGACATGAGCATAATGTAAGAGGCATAGACAGAGCACATTTATATGAAAAAATCGAAAATTACATCGACGATAATTTAAAATAATCATTCAAATTTAAAATGGAAATATTTATAATTATCGGGCTGATCTTGCTCAACGGATTTCTCTCCATGAGCGAGATTGCAGTGGTTTCATCCCGAAAGGCCCGATTAGAAAAAGACGCAAAAGAGGGTAATTCCAACGCAAATGCGGTAATCAAATTAATCAAAAATCCTGATAACTTTCTATCTACAATACAGATTGGTATCACCTTAATCGGTATTTTAACCGGTATCTTCTCCGGCGCAGCTTTTGCCGATCAATTAGCTCCGCTCATCGCAAAAATAAGCTTCTTGGAAAGCAGCGCGCATACAATTGCACAGGTAATAATTGTAATTCTTGTTACCTACTTAACTCTAATCTTCGGCGAATTGTTACCCAAACGTTTAGGAATGAGCAAGCCGGAAAAAATTGCAAAAATCATTGCTAAACCAATGCACAGTTTGTCAATAATTTGCAAACCTTTTGTTTGGATTTTATCTAAAAGTACAAAATTCTTTGCAAAGCTTTTTAAAATTTCTGCTGATGAAACTAAGGTAACTGAGGAAGAAATCAAAGCAATCATTCAAGAAGGAACTGAAGATGGTGAAATTCAAGAAGTTGAACAAGATATTGTTGAAAGAGTTTTTAATCTTGGCGACAGAGATGTTGAATCAATTATGACACATCGAAGCGAATTGGTATGGCTTGATATTCATGATAGTAATGAAGTTAATAGCAACAAGATCAAGGAAAATCTTTTCAATATGTATCCTGTGAGTGATGAGGAATTGGACGAAGTTGTAGGAGTTGTCTATCTAAAAGATCTTTTCGGAAAGATTGATGATGAAAATTTCACGCTTCAAGACATTATGTGCGAGCCCGATTACCTTCCTGATACTCTAAGTGTTTACGACGCTTTAAGTCACATGAAAGCCGGAAGAAAACGTTCGAGTATCGTTATTGATGAGTTTGGCAGCGTGTTAGGAATTTTGACAATGCAGGATATTGTCGAAGCTCTTGTCGGTACAATACCAGATATTGGTGAAGAGCTGGAAATTACTGTCTTAGATGAAAATGTTGTTTTAGTTGACGGGCAATGTTCTTTTTATGATTTTCTCGAATATTTCGATATGGAATATTTGTACAACAATAATAATTTTGTAACCTTAAGCGGTTTAGTTCTTGATATTTTAGAAAAAATTCCAAAGACCGGCGACAAATTCGAGTGGAACGGTTTGGAGTTTCAAATCGTAGATATGGATGGCGCAAGGATTGACAAAATCATGGTCACGAAATTAATCACGTAGAGACGCACGGCCGTGCGTCTCACGTACAGACGCACGGCCGTGCGTCTCCACGAGAAATGCCCGACAATGCGTCTGTACAAGATACGTAATGGCAAGAACCGCAGCGGTAAAACCATCCCCGCAGGGGATTCATATCAATAGGCGCGAAGCGCCGTCACAATTCAGCCCAAAGCCGTTAGGCTTGGGAATAAAAATTAAAAATTATTAATTAAAAAAAATATAAATTATGGATTTTATTAAAAATTACATCGAAGAAAACAAAGATCGTTTTCTTGAAGAATTATTTGAACTTATTCGCATTCCGTCGATAAGTTCGATTGCGGAACACAAACCTGATATGTATCGTGCAGCGGAATATTGGAAAAAGGCGATACTTGATGCCGGCGCCGACAAAGCAGAGGTTTATGATACACCGGGCAATCCAGTAACTTACGGAGAAAAAATTATTGATCCGAAATTACCAACCGTTTTGGTTTATGGACACATGGATGTTATGCCTGTTGACCCAATAGAATTATGGAATACTCCGCCATTTGAGCCTGTTGTAAAAGACGGCATCATTTACGGTCGTGGAGCAGATGACGATAAAGGTCAAGGTTATATGCACGCTAAAGCATTTGAATTACTCATGAAATCTGGCAAATTGTCTTGTAATGTGAAGTTTTTAATCGAAGGAGAAGAAGAAATTGGTTCTACAAATCTTTACCAATTCTGTAGAGATCATAAAGATATGCTGAAAGCAGATGTATTTCTTGTTTCCGATACAAGCATGATTGCGCAAGATGTTCCATCAATTACGGCAGGGTTAAGAGGCTTGGCTTATTGGGAAATCGAAGTTACAGGTCCTAACAAAGATTTACATTCCGGACTATTTGGCGGCGCAGTTGCAAATCCAATCAATATTTTATGCAAAATGTTGACAGACGTTCTTGACGAAAATAATCACATTACCATTCCCGGATTTTATGATGATGTGTTAAATTTTTCAGATGCTGAAAGAGAAATGATGAAAAAGGCTCCATACAGTGAAGATGATTACAAGAATGCATTAGGAGTTAAAGCTTTATGGGGTGAAACAGGTTATACAACAAATGAACGTACTTGGATTAGACCAACATTTGATGTTTGTGGAATTTGGGGCGGATATACAGGAGAAGGTTCAAAGACTGTCATTCCTTCAAAAGCTTATGCGAAATTATCATGTCGTTTAGTACCTGACCAAGATAATCATAAGATATCCAAGTTAGTAAAAGAATATTTCGAGAAAGTTGCTCCGGATTATGTACAAGTAAAAGTTACAGAGATGCACGGCGGACAAGCATATAATTGCCCGATAACTTTGCCGGCATACAAAGCTGCTGAAAAAGCTTTTGAAAATGTTTACGGCAAAACTCCGATCCCTGTTCGTAGCGGCGGCTCCATTCCTATTATCGCAGGATTTGAGGATATTCTTGGTGTAAAGAGCGTTCTTATGGGCTTCGGATTAAGTAGCGACGCAATTCATTCGCCTAATGAAAATTATCCGTTATATAATTTCTACAAAGGGATTGAAACAATTGCGAACTTCTATTTGGAGTATGCGAAGATTGTGATGTGACGGGTGACGAAGTGACTGAGTGACAAGTGACGAGTGACAAGTGACGGGTGACGAGTGACGGGTGACGGGTGACGAGTGACGAGTGACACAAAATAAGAAAAGCCGATAACAAAGTATCGGCTTTTCTACAAATAGAACTAAAAAAACTAATTAATAAATTTAGGGTAAAAAAAGAACTATGAAAACACCCTAGTATTTTTATAATGTATTTCCTTACTTTTTTATTGTGCTTTTAACATAACTTCTGATTAAAAAGAATATTCCTATCAAAATAAATGGTATCGACAATATTTGTCCCATATATAATTTCATACCCATTTCGAATGGAACTTGCGGATTCTTAATATATTCCACAAAAAACCTAAAAGTAAATATCAACACTAAGAATAATCCGAACAATAATCCGTTGGGAGTATCTTTTCCTTTCTTTTTGTAGATAAAGAAGAGGATTAGAAATGTAATAATGCAAGATAAAGCTTCATAAAGTTGAGTTGGATGTTTCGGTACGGTTTCTCCGTTTCTTTCGAAGATTACTCCCCAAGGAAGTGTTGTTTCAATTCCATAAATCTCCGAATTACAGAAATTTCCCAATCTGATTAATGCGCCGGCAATTGCAACTCCAATTACCAATCTATCGAGATACCAAATAGGATCGAATTTGTATTTTCGTGCAAGGAGCCAAACTGTAAATGGAAGCGCTATTGCAGCCCCGTGACTTGCCAGTCCGCCTTCCCAGACTTTAAGTATTCTAATAGGATTACTGAAATAGTATGCAGGCTCATAAAAAATACAATGACCTAATCGAGCGCCAACAACCAAAGCCAAAAGCAACCATAAAGAAGTTTTATCCAAAACCTTTTCACCGATTCCTTCTCTTTTAAAAGCGTAGCCCAAGATTAAATAGCATAAATAAATTCCCAACGCGAAAAGCACCCCATACCATGCTATATGTATGTTTGTATTTGGGAAAACCTGCGGATTAAAGTTCCACCTTATATAATTCAATATCATGCTGAAAAAAATTTATGCAAATTTATAATATTTTTTGAGACATTTTGAATATTTCGTGATTAATATTAAATATGTGACGAGTGACGGGTGACGGAGTGACGAGTGACGGGTGACGGAGTGACGGAGTGACAAAGTGACGAAGTGACGGGGTGACGGGGTGACGAGTGACGAAGTGACGAGTGACGGGGTGACGAAGTGACGGGCAGATACCGTCTTTGTTGCGTAATTACAATGTTACGTACGTCTTTACGTGCGTGGAAGTTTTTAATATATAAGAAATAAACATAGAAAGACATGACTTATCCTAAAAAAATTGACAATATTTTAGTAAAAAATATTAAGAAAATTGTCGCAAATGCTAAAGGCAATATTTATCAAAGAATTAACAATGAGTTGATAAACACTTATTGGCTTATAGGGAAAGAGATTATTGACATGGAAAATAAAAATAATATTGATAACCAGACGTCAAGACAAATAATTTTAAATCTGTCTAAACAACTCACAAAAGAAGTTGGCAAAGGGTTTTCACGCTCTAATCTCTTTAATATGAGGAAATTTTATCAAGAATATCCAAGTGTCCAGACAGTGTCTGGACACCTAAGTTGGAGTCATATTGCATCAAGACATGTAACAATTCTTCCCAACAAAGAAGAACTAATCGAAGAAGTGAAATGTATAATTAAAGAATAAATTCTGTTAATCCTGAAAATTATGTCATTCTGTCTATAAACCAAAAATCATGCAAGAAGAAACTCTATACACTATCGCCGTTACGCTTTTACCAAATGTTGGCGCTATCAACGGAAAAAGATTAATTACACATTGTGGCAGCGCACAGGAAGTTTTTAGAGAGAAGAAAACCAATTTAATGAAAATTCAAGGTGTAAGCAACGGCATAATTGATGGAATTGGTAACAGGGAAATTCTCCTTCGCGCTGAAAAGGAAATGCAATTTATCGAAAGAAACAATATTCGTGCAATTAGTTTTTTTGATAATAATTATCCTATAAGATTAAAAAGATGTGCCGACGGACCTGTAATTTTATACGTTCGAGGAAATACATTACCAATGCACAACAGAATGCTTGCTATCGTTGGAACTCGTAATGCTACCGATTATGGAAGGCAAATGTGCGAAAAAATAATTTCGGAAATTACAGATTACAATGTAGGAATTATAAGTGGATTAGCTTACGGAATAGATACCGAAGCGCATAAAAACAGTTTGAAATATAGATTGGATACTTTTGCCGTTCTTGGTCATGGCTTACAAACAGTATATCCGGCAAAAAATTCAAGTTTAGCGCGCTCAATAGAATCTAATGGATCGTTGATTAGCGAGTTTATTTCAGGTACTAATCCTGATAGGGAAAATTTTCCTCAACGAAATAGAATTATCGCCGGATTAAGTGATGCAGTATTAATTGTTGAAGCGGCTGAGAAAGGCGGAGCATTAATTACAGCTTATATTGCTCAAAGCTACAATAGAGATATCTTTGCAATTCCGGGAAGAATAAACGACAAATATTCTATCGGTTGTAACAATTTAATAAAGAGACAACAAGCTTATATCATTCTTTCCGGAAAAGATATTATAGAAAATATGAACTGGGATGATAAAATAAGGAATAACGTTCTTCAGCAGGAGCTTTTTTACGAACTAAATGAGGTACAACAAAGGATTATTGAATTTATCCGAGATGAATCAGGCAGTGATATTGATAAGATTTCCGAGAATCTGAATATTCCCGTCGGCAGGCTTTCGTGCGAGCTTCTTGATTTAGAGTTAAAAGGAGCTTTACGTTGCCTGCCGGGAAAAGTTTACAAAGCACTATAATTCTGTGCCGTATAACATTTTTACTAATGGATTTAATTCATCACCATACTGAAGCGCCAAATCTGTTAATCCATTATCTCTACACATAGTATAAATACGATACAATGCACTGACATTATACTCAATATCAGACACATAATAATCATAATATTTTGATTCTAATCCAAGATAGTACATTGTTTCGTAATAATATTTATCATGAAGAATATTCATCACATCAATCGCTTTTTCAGTAGCGCCGCATTTCAAATATATTTCCGCAAAAGCAATGGATGAGTGTTCTAATTGAATTTGCGAATGAGGAAAAAACTCAAGAACTTTATCAATTACAATTTCAGCAGAATCTTTTCGGCCTTCTTTAACTAAGGCATCTGCAACTCTGTAATAATTTTGACGAACTATTGATGTATTTCTAACGCTTTCTCTATCAGGAGTTACTTTTGGATCATTAAGATTACCCCATCTGCACTTATTAACTAAAATATCATACGAAGTTTCAGCATTTACACTTCCTAAATTTTTCACATAATTTCCTGGAACAATAGGTATAAACTTATAAACAACACCTTCCAAATAACTATATTTGTCAACATTAAAAACTTCTTTGACAATTCCAGGATTAGTGAAATACAAAGGTCTATCCCAATCGAAACTTGCAAGGAAATCGAAGAAAAGAATATCATTTTTGCCAAGATAACCTTGATTAACTGTCCATACGATCTCATCAACTATTTGATCAGCCAATTCAGGCGGAACAATTCCATTAGCAAGAACCTTTTCTTTATTAACCTTTAATTTGAAAGTTTTCGTAGGATAATAATTTACTGTTTTTCCTGACATTTTTGTTTGCAGTTTACCATCAGCCAAAAACTGAATAAATTCTTTGACATCAAGGGGTTGATTCAAACCTCTATCATAAAAATAAACGACATCATTAACACCTTTGTTATAATCATCTTTTTTAAGGGTTAAAGGGATTCTTTCCGAATCATAGACTTTACGCATCATTTGGTGAGCATACCAATCACTTGCGGAAAGCATATAATTCATCACTCTAATATCGGTTCTAAATTCCTCAACTTCTTGCACATACCAAAGAGGGAATGTATCATTATCGCCGTTTGAAATAACAACAGAATTAGGCAAACATCCTCGCAAGTAATTCTCAGCAAAATCTCGCGCGGCATATTTACCATGACGATTATGGTCATCCCAACCTTGAGCAGCCATTATCACCGGAATAATCATACATACAACAAAAGAAGTTGCAATTACAGCTTTTTCGTTCTTCATAATTTTTCTCAACCATTCAACTATCTGGATTAACCCAAAACCAATCCAAATTGTAAAAGCATAAAATGAGCCCGCGTATGCATAATCACGCTCGCGTGGCTGATATGGTTGTTGATTAAGATAAACAATAATTGCAAGTCCGGTCATAATAAACAGTGCCATTACAACAGAACCGCCTTGTGGACTTTTTTTGAAATGATAAATCAATCCAATTAATCCGAGAATTAGCGGCAAGAAATAAAAACCATTATTTGCCGGATTATCTTTCAAAGTATCAGGCATATTTTTCTGGTCACCAAGTCTTGCACTATCAATAAAATTAATACCCGATTTCCAATTACCATGATCACATCCGCCATGACCTTCTATATCATTCTGTCTTCCAACAAAATTCCACATAAAATATCGTGTATACATGTGATTTATCTGATAATTGAATAAGAATTTCAAGTTTTCGGCAAAAGTTGGTTTATAGACAGCTTCACCATTATATTGCATACGTGCATTTGGTTTCTTGTCGTCAATTCCTGCCCAAGATTTATATCCATCCACATAATGTTGCCGAGTACCGTTCCACATTCTTGGAAAAACCGTCATAAATTCTTTTTGATATTGACGCATTCCCGGTTTTCCATCATCAGTAAGAATATATCTTTTTGTAACAGGGTCTTTGACATAAACCTTCGATGTTTCCTTCCAAACGAAATCTCTTTTTTGTTGATCAACAGCATATGGTGTATAAGTATAAGGGCCATAATAATATGGACCATAGAAAACAGGTGTTTCGCCATATTGTTCTCTATTCAAATAAGCCAGCATACTAATAGCATCAGAGGGAGAACCTTCATTAATTGGAGTATTTGTGTTAGCTCTAATTACCAAAATAAAGAATGACGAATAACCTATCAGGATGTAAACTAACGAAATAGCTATTGTATTCCAAATTAATTTTGCTTTTTTCGTTGACCATATCCAGAAGAAAGCAAGTAAAGCTATTAATAAAACAAAATAAACAATAGTTCCTACATTAAACGGCATTTTGAGAGTATTAACGAAAAACAACTCAAAAGCGCCGGCAAGGCTAACAACCCAAGGCACTAAAGCAAACAGAATAAATGCAATAACTAAGAATGAAATTAATAATGTAAGGATAAATCCTTTTACAGTAGGTTTATATTTTTTATAATAGATAACGAGCGCTATTGCAACTATTGCCAACAAGTTGAGTAGATGCACGCCAATTGAAAGTCCGATAATATACGCGATAAATATCAACCATTTGGCAGCCGCAACCTCATCGCTTTGTTCTTCCCATTTTAATATTGCCCAGAAAACTATTGCCGTACAAAGTGATGACATAGCGTAAACTTCTCCTTCTACTGCCGAGAACCAGAAAGTATCGGAGAAAGTGTAAGCGAGCGCACCAATAATTCCTGCGCCAAAAATAATTAGAGATTTATTTTTATTTTCTTGAGAGTTAACGTTTAAATCTATATTAGGAGCAACAATTTTTTTAGCAAGCATTGTTATTGTCCAAAATAAGAACAAGATAGTAAAGCTGCTACATAAAGCAGACATAACGTTTACCATCATTGCAACATTTTCAACATTTCCGAAAGCAAACATTGAGAAAAATCTTCCGATAAGTTGGAAAGTTGGTGCTCCCGGTGGATGCCCTACCTGCAATTTATACGCTGTTGAAATGTATTCGCCGCAATCCCACCAACTTGCAGTAGGCTCAAGAGTGCAGAAATAAGTTATTGTTGCAATAAGGAAAACAAGCCATCCTAAGATGTTATTCCATAATTTGTAATCATTTTTCTTTATCATGTTATTAATTTTCTAAAAACTGACAAAGATAATAAATAGTTGAGAGATGAAAGTTGAAAGTTGAAAGTTTTTTTATCAGAACTCTTAGGAATGTGTTCTATTTCACATTCTGGTTTTCAATTTTCATCTAATTAACCAACTTCAATAGTGGGTCTAACTCTTTTGAATATTGTTCTTTTAGATCATCCAAATGATAATCTCGAGCAAACAAATAAAGTCGATACAAAACACTAATATTATACTGAATATCTGATTTATAATTATTGTAAAACTTAGGTTTTAATCCAATATAATACATCGTTTCACTATAATACTTATCATGAAGAATATTCATAACTTCCATCGCTTTATCTATTTTACCACATTTCAAATAGATTTCAGCAAAACTTAACGTACTGGCTTCAAATTGTATTTGCGAATTAGGGAAAGCTTCTATAGCTTTATCAATAACAATTTCTGCTGAATCCATTTGTCCTTGTTTAACCAAAGCATCAGCAAGTCTGAAGTAATTCTGACGCATCATAGGTGCAGTTCTTTTGCTTTCAGTATCAGGAACAACTTTCGGGTCATTAAGATTTCCCCAAGTTGCTTCATTTACTAAAATTTGGTATGAATGTGCTGCATCAATACCTCCTACATTTCTAACATAATCTGATGCAACGACCGGCATAAATTTATATATTACACCATCCATATAACAATATTTATCGACATTAAATACTCCTTTAACGATGCCCGGGTTAGTGAAATACAAAGGTCTATCCCATTCAAAACTTGCCAGAAAATCGAAAAAAAGAATATCATTTTTTCCAAGATAATTTTGATTAACAGTCCAAACTATTTCATCAACAATATTATCAGCTAATTCCGGAGGAACAATCCCATTAGCTAAAACTTTCTCTTTATCAACTTTTAATTTGAAAGTTTTTGTTGGAAAATAATTAACTGTTTTACCGTATTTCGTTTTCATCTTCAATTTTCCATCAGCCAAATACTGAATAAATTCCTTAACATCGAGTGGTTGTGTGAGGTTTCTATTGTTAAATTCGATTGCATCGTTAACACCTTTATAGTAATCACTTCTTTTTAATGTTAAAGGCACTCTTTCCGAATCATACACTTTTCTCATCATTTGTTGTGAATACCAATCGCTTCCCGCAAGCATATAATTCATATTCCTCACATCCGTTCTATATCCCTCAACTTCTTGAACATACCACAAAGGGAAAGTTTCATTATCACCATTTGAGATAACAATGGAGTTTGGCAGACACCCTCTTAAATTATTTCTACCAAAATCTCGAGCAATATATTTTCCGTGACGATTATGATCATCCCATCCTTCAGCTGCCATTATTATCGGAACTATCATACAAACAACAAAAGAACAAGCTAATGCAGCTTTTTCGTTTTTCAATATTCTCATAAACCATTGAACAACTTTAATCATTCCTAATCCTATCCATATAGCAAAAGCATAAAAAGAACCGGCGTAAGCATAATCGCGTTCGCGCGGCTCAAAAGGTCTTTGATTAAGATAAACAATGATTGCAAGTCCGGTCATAATAAACAATGCCATAACGATTGAAGCGCCTTGCGGACTTTTTCTAAAATGATAAAACATTCCTATTAACCCAAGAATAAGCGGCAAGAAATAGAAACTATTATTAGCGGAATTGTTTTTTAAAGTATCAGGAAGGTTTTTTTGATCTCCAAGTCTTACACTATCAATAAAATTAATTCCCGACTTCCAATTTCCGTTTTCAATTTCTCCATGTCCTTGAATATCATTTTGTCGTCCAACAAAATTCCACATAAAATATCTGACATACATGTGGTTTATTTGATATGAGAAGAAATACCTAAGATTTTCTTTAAAAGTAGGTTTATAAACAGCTTCGCCACTATATTTTATTCGCATATTAGGTCTTGAATCATCAATTCCTGCCCAAGATTTGTATGCATCAACATATTGTGGTTGCGAACCATTCCACATTCTTGGAAAAACAGTTAAAAAATCTTTTTCGTATTGTGGTGTTCCCGGGTATCCGTCGTAAGTAACAATATACTTTTTTGTAATTGAATCCTTAACATAAACTGGTGAATCTTTTTTATAAACCAAATCTCGTTTTTGGGCATCAACAGCATACGGACTGTATGAATGCGGTCCGTAATAATATTCTCCGTACAATAAAGGATGTGAGCCATATTGTTCTCTATTTAAGTAAGACAACATACTAATTGCATCAGAAGGTGAACCTTCATTAATAGGTGTATTTGTATTTGCTCTGATAACTAAAATAAAAAAAGTTGAATATCCTATCAATATATAAACCAATGAAATTGCAATAGTATTCCAAATCAATTTTCCTTTTTTTGACGACCAAATCCAGAAAAAAGCAAGCAAAGCAATCAGTAAGACAAAATATACAATTGTTCCGACATTAAACGGCGTACCAAGTGTATTAACAAAGAATCGTTCGAAAGCGCCTGCAAGACTTACAATCACCGGAACTAAAACATATAAGATTCCGGCAATTACTGCAAAAGAAATTATTATTGTTAGAATAAATCCTTTAACAGAAGGTTTATATTTTTTGTAATATATAACTAAGCCGATAGCAACAATTGCCAACAAATTAAGTAAGTGCACACCAATGGAAAGCCCAATAATATAAGCAATAAAAATCAACCATTTTGCTGCGGCGACATCATCATTTTGTTCTTCCCATTTTAATATTGCCCAGAAAACTATTGCTGTACAAAGAGATGACATTGCATAAACTTCGCCTTCCACAGCAGAAAACCAGAAAGTATCGGAGAATGTATATGCAAGTGCGCCAATAATTCCTGCGCCAAAAATAATTAGAGATTTATTTTTATTTTCTTTGAAATTAACATTCAAATCTGTATTTGGAGCAACGAGCTTTTTTGCAAGCATTGTAATCGTCCAAAACAAAAACAGAATTGTAAAGCTGCTACATAATGCCGACATAGCATTAATCATCATTCCAACATTTTCCACATTACCAAAAGCGAACATTGAGAAGAATCTCCCGATAAGTTGGAATGTTGGTGCTCCAGGAGGATGGCCAACTTGCAGTTTGTATGCTGTTGCAATATATTCGCCACAATCCCACCAACTTGCAGTAGGTTCGAGGGTGCAGAAGTAAGTAATTGTAGCAATAAGGAAGATTGTCCAACCTATTACATTATTCCAAAGTTTATAATTTTTCATTCGTCATATTTTTACAGAAAACAATTAGCAAAGGTAATAAATAGTTGAAAGTTGAAGATTGAAAGTTGAAATTTATTTAGATAAAACCATCTAAATTTATTTTTTTGAAAAAAAACTTGTTAATTAATTTTTTTATATTACCTTTGCAATCCGATTTCAAGAAATAAAAAATTATATCATAATGAAAGAAAATATTCATCCAACAGATTATAGATTAGTCGTTTTTAAAGATATGTCTAACGACTATATGTTTTTAAGCAAATCAACTGCTAAAACAAAAGATACAATAGTTTGGGAAGACGGACAAGAGTATCCGTTGGTAAAGCTTGAGATTTCTCACACATCACACCCTTTCTTCACAGGTAAAGTTAAGCTTGTTGATACTGCAGGACGTGTTGATAAGTTCATGAACAAATATTCAAAGCATTACAAACGCGAAGATAAGGAATAGTAATAGTTTCTCATATATAAAAAAGAGAGGTTGTTTATTTTTAAGCAACCTCTTTTTTTTCAAGCTATTACCAAATGGTAGTCATATCAAAACATAACACTATTATTTAGTCACAAAAGAGTTTATTAAATTTTTATTTTACTACAAATAAAAAAGATTGTAAAAAATTGCATTTTTAAACAAAAAAATTCTAATTTTGCAGATTGTAATTATTTTGCAAGATTAGCAATAATTATTTTTTAGAATAAAGTTGAATAAATAAAATAATAATAAATAATAATGAAAAAAACTATCATCCAAATTGCGTTATTGCTTGTAATTGTAGTGCTTACGATTTTTCTCGTTCGTAGTATTATGGAACCTGTAAGGTACACTAATGAAAAGAAATTCAGATATGACCTTACTATTCAGAAGCTGAAAGATATCAGATCAGCTGAAGTTGCATATAGAGCTGTTAACAAACATTACACAGGTTCTTTTGACACTCTTATCAATTTTATCAAACATGGGGAAATGGCAATTGTTAAAATGATTCCTGATCCAAATGATACAACTTTTTCAAGATCAATTATGGACACAATAGGTTATGTTGCCATTATTGACACTATTTTTGGTAAAAGAACTGACTTTATTCCTGATAATTTAAAATACATTCCAAATTCAGAAGGTCAAGTATTTACTTTGGAAGCTGGATACACAGAAAAAAGTAAAATAATGATTCCAGTATTTAGAGCTTCTGCTCTCAACACTCAAATTCTTTATGGAATGGATGAACAAACAATCTATAATGAAGATACAAAATTGATGGTTAATGACCTGTTCCCCGGATTATTTGTTGGTTCTATGACAGAAGCATCGACGGATGGAAACTGGGAATAATTTCTTCGATCCCACTTATATTCACAAGTATAATTTATCCGTCTTTTTAAGTAAAGACGGATTTTCTTTTATAGTATCTGATGAGAATTACAATTGTTTATTGAAAAAAAATATTCAAATAAAAGACAAAGAAGAAATATCATTAACCGATCAATATTTGCTAATTCTAGAAAACAATAATATCTTAAAAGAAAATTTCAGAAAAAAGAAAATTATTTTCTGCGCCGATAAATTTACTTTTATCCCAAAAGATTTTTTTGATCCGGGTTATATTACAGATTATTATAATTTCAATCTTGGGGAACTTAATGATAATCAAATGCCTTATTACGTTCGTTCATCTTCTAATATGTTTGTTGTTTTTTCTTTCAACAAAGATCTTGTGAAATTATTGGAAGAGAATTTTGAAGGTGCTGAATTCACAACTTCTATTTCAAATTTTATTGATTCTGTTTCTACTGAAGCTGTAATATTAGGTAAATCAGTTTTTGCACACAAAAGAAATGATATACTCGAGATTGTAATTTATAAAAACAACAAAATATTTGCTGCAAATTCTTTTAAAGTACAGTCCGACAAAGATATAGTTTATTTTATTTTAAGTGCATTTAATAATTATGACTTAGATGGAAATTTTGTTCCAATTTCTATTTCAGGAGATATCAATCCAAAGTCAAAAGATCTTGATTTATTATCGAAATATATTACAAATATCGTAATCTCTGATGAGGATAATAAGTGGTATTTATAAAGGAAGGCGATTAAATCCGCCAAATAATTTGCCCATTCGACCAACTACAGATATGGCAAAAGAAGCTTTGTTTAACATATTGAATAATATTATTGATTATGAAGAAACAACAGCGTTGGATTTATTTGCAGGCATAGGTAATATTTCTTTTGAACTTGTTTCTCGAGGTTGTCCGGAAGTTGTATCTGTTGATAATAATATAAAATGTATAGATTTTATCAAAAAGACTGCCGAACAACTTGATATGCCGGAAATATCTGTAATCAAAACAGATGCATATAAATTGATACAAACAATTTCTAAAAAGTTCGATTTAATCTTTGCTGATCCACCATATGACAACGCCGGAATAGCTGAATTACCGCAAATGATTTTTGATAATGATCTTTTAAATGATGAGGGATTATTTGTTTTGGAACATCCCGACGATTATGATTTCAGCGAACATCCTAATTTCTTTGATCATAGAGTTTATAGTCGCGTAAACTTTTCGTTTTTTCAAAAGTAATCCACGAAATTACACGAATAATGTAATTGTCCACGAATTACACGAATTGCACGAATACACATTTTTTCCACGAATTGCACAAATGTTACGAATAATACAATTGTCCACGAATTGCACGAATATCACGAATACACATTTTTCCACGAATTGCACAAATGTTACGAATAATACAATTGTCCACGAATTGCACGAATATCACGAATACACATTTTTCCACGAATTGCACGAATGTCACGAATAATACAATTGTCACGAATTGCACGAATTGCACGAATATCACGAATGTAATACGTCATTGAAGCATACAAGAAAAGGCTTGGTGCCGTATATCATATCATCAATCTTTCAATTTCAAATATTCTAATAATTGCGCATTTGTTACCGGTGCATTGTAACGCAAAATTTTTCCCTTATTATCAACTAAAATTGCAAAAGGATAATTGCGAATATTTAAATCAATATGTGTTTTGGCAATATCTTTCGGAATTAATACAAGTGATTTCTCTGGGAAAATTGTCGTAACATCAAAATCTAACGGGATGAATATTGGACTCACGCTGTATTTACTTTCTAAGTCCAAAGACTCAATTTCTTTAATAATATCTCCACAAATTTCAACATTACTATTATAAAAAAACAGGTAAATCTTCTTCCCAGACTGTGTAATATCGTATTTTTTGCCAACCTCACTTTCTAAGTCCAATGTAGGAAGATAGCTTCCTTTTCTGTAACGAGTCAGATAAATTTGAATATTATTTCCCAAGAATTTTGACTCAGTATATTTAGCTTTATGGGTGAAACTTTTAATCAGATTCAAAACTTCATCTTTAGAGAAGTCACCAAAATAATCTCTCAAAAGAGTATAGAGATAAGCAACTTCTTTTAAACGAAGATTATTCGAAGTGCTATCGTTTAGAATATATTCTGAATGCTTACAAACTTCTTTAAGCAATGAAAAATATTCGTGAGAATTATACGCAACTTCTTTATTAGTAAAATATTTATCTATAAAACTTTTGTCAACTTTATCAACAAGTGAAATTTCTGTCAAACCGCAACTATATTCAACATATGTTGTATAAAACTTATTGCTGTTTTTCTTTAGGTATTCTTGTTTGAACTTTTCATGTTCTTTAAGAATATTTTTTGGCGAAAGAAAATTCAATTTTTCGAGAAGAAAATCATCATAAGCAACATTAAAATCGTTAATCAGTTTATTTACATCGTGCTTATTAGAAGACACAACATTTAGTATCAAATATTGTTTGTTTTGGAAAGGATTAATATTTGAGATAACTTTTGGGTAAGCAACATTAATTGTGTAGGAAGAATTAGGCTCCAAGAAAATGTTTTCTTCTGCGTAATTAATCAAGATTTTATAACTTTCAGTTTTGACTGCAGAAATTTCACATTTTACAATACCGTTTTCAGGGATAATTGAGCTAAAAACAATCTCATCCATTTCAGTGATATAATCTGAATATTTTGTCAGATAAATATGCTTACCAGAAGCATTTTCAACATTAAATGTTAGAGAAATATTTTGTGCTGTAGAAGCAAATGAGATTAGGAATAATATAGAAATTATATATACTTTTTTCATTATAGACAGAATGAAAGAGTTTTCAGAATCTATAGAATTCTTTATCTATTTTATCCATTTTATCGATTTTATCCATTTTATCGGTTTTATCTATTTATCCATTCAGACGTTGCGCGCAACGTCTCTACAATAATAAAATCTTCAGTTTTCAATTATAATCTCCTAATACTCCAAATCTTCCGGACGAATGATAACGCCTTCCGGAACAAAGATAGATGCGTTGCCGCCATTAATTACAATATCTCTTACAACAGATGAATTTAGTGCCGTAAACTCTGGAGCGGCAAGCAAAAAAACAGTTTCAATATCCGAACTAAGTTTCTTGTTAACTTGCCCTGCAATTCTTTCAAACTCAAAGTCGGCAGATGTGCGCAATCCTCTAATAATAAACTTCGAACCAACTTTCTTACAAAAGTCAACGGTTAATCCTGTATAACTTTCAACTCTAACTTGCGGATAATCTTTAAAAGTTTGTTTAATCCATTTTGTGCGTGTTTCAACAGAAAAAAGATATCTCTTTTCGATATTAACACCGACAGCTACAATAATTTCATCAAAAACATTTAAAGCTCTGAGTATTATAGCTTCGTGACCTTGTGTTACCGGATCAAATGAGCCCGGAAAAACAGCTATTCTTTTCGTCATGATTGATTTTTGTTTTAGGCTACAAAACTAATATATTTTTTTATTTTGAAAACAATTATCACATCAGCACATCATTTTGCCCCTAAATCCCCTAAAGGGGACTTTTGCATTTTCATCTAATCAACACATCACCACGGGTTCACTGCGTTCACCCGTGGCTACGGATATTTAATCCCAACAGAATTATTATGTATGTGTTAGTTTTTCAATTTCGAAATTTCCCAATTCATCAATTCATCAATTTCCAATTAAATTTTCAACTTTCAACTTTCAACTTTCAACTATTTATTATCTTTGCAAACTATCGAAAATTTAATTAAAAATAAAAATATATGGAAGAAGTATTAAAACAAACCGCTTTTAGAGAGTTGGTTGAGAAAGCCGGCGGCAAAATGGTTCCGTTTGCTGGATTTATTATGCCTGTACAATTTGAAGGTATTAATATTGAACACGAAACAGTGCGCAAAGCAATTGGAGTTTTCGATGTATCGCACATGGGCGAATTTTGGGTTAAAGGTCCGAATGCTACAGCATTCATTCAAAAAATTACTACTAATAATGTTAATGATCTTTACGACGGTAGAGTTCAATATTCTTGTTTCCCTAACGGAAAAGGAGGCATTGTTGACGATTTATTAGTTTATCGTTTTAATGACGAGTTGTACTTTCTTGTTGTAAATGCTTCAAATATTGATAAAGATTATAACTGGTGTGCTCAATTTGCAGCGGAATTTAACATTGTTCCCGGCAAAGATTTTATTAATGCTTCCGACGAATATTGCCAGCTTGCGGTTCAAGGTCCATTGGCTCTTAAGGCTATGCAAAAACTTACAAATGAGCCTATTGAAGATATGGAATATTATCATTGTAAATTTATTGAATTTGCTGGGATAAAAGATGCGATATTTTCAACTACAGGCTATACCGGTTCCGGTGGTTGTGAAATCTATGTTAAAAATCAAGATGCTGAAAAACTTTGGAATGCTGTTTTCGAAGCCGGCGCTGAGTACGGCATCAAACCAATTGGCTTAGGTGCTCGCGACACATTACGCTTAGAATCAGGATTCTGTCTATACGGAAATGATATCGACGACACAACAAGTCCGATTGAAGCCGGATTAGGATGGATCACAAAATTTACCGACGACAACGATTTTGTTGATAAAGACAAAATGTTAAAACTTAAAGCAGACGGCATTAAAAAACGTTTGAAACCGTTTATCTTAGAAGACAGAGGTATTCCTCGTCAACATTATGAAATTTGCAATGCAAACGGCGATGTTATCGGTGAAGTTACATCAGGCACAATGTCCCCAATGTTGAAAATAGGAATCGGATTAGGATATATTGCCGAAGAATATTCGAAACTTGGAACCGAGATATATATTAAGGTTAGAGATAAAATGCTTAAAGCAAAAATTACGAAAACTCCGTTTTGGAGTGGTCAATAGACAGGATGACAGAATTTTCAGAATTGACAGATTTTGTTTTTTATTTTATAACTTTAGCTTGTCTATTTCTGTATATTTTATATAAAATCTACGGAAATAGACAAGCTTTGTATGTTTATATGTAAATATGATTTGTGTCAGTTATAATATTTTTGCAGAAATTAAAAAAAAATACCAAAACTCTTTATGAAGAAACTAATTTACTTATTAATTGCAGCTATTATAGTTTTTAGTGGTTGTAAGAAAAACATTGAACCTGTTTGTCAATTTATTTCGCCACAAGACGGAGCAGAGATGTACAGTAATATACCGTTGACATTACTAATAAATGCATTTGATGAAGACGGCAGTGTGAATGAAGTACGATTTTTTATTGATGAAGTAATTCAGAAAACATTTACCACACCACCTTATAGTGCTTTTTTTGAAAGTGAACTACTTACACCAGGAACACACAAACTAACAGCTTATGCCATTGACAATGAAGGTGCGCGCGGAGAAACTTCGATTAGCATAATTGTTAAGGAAGGTGACGATCCGGGTAATACATTAAAATGTGCATTTATTAATCCGGCTAATGGAGAAGAATATAATCTTGATGGAGAAATATTAGTTGAAATTGAAGCAACTGATGATGCTGGAGAAGTTACAGAAGTTGAATTATATATTGATGATGAATTAATTAAAATTTTGACTGAAACGCCTTATAAATATTCTATTCCAAGTGGAAGTTTATCTGAGGGTTTTCACACTCTAAAAGCCATTGCCATTAATAATCAAGGCACAAAGGTTGTGTCAACAATTAAAATTAAAACTGTAGTCGGAACAGAAAGTCCCGACTTTGTTACATTTTCAAACGGGAATATTCCGAGTTCATGGAATTTACAAGGTTGGCAAATAGAAAACACATTAGGCCAAGACGATATGTATTCAATTAAGACAGTACAAGTAGGTTCTGTTGTAACCACAATAAAAACATTTGACACAAATGGCTATATGGAGTTTCATACCACAACTGGTTATTATTCTTTTGATTTTTATATTGATGGAAATATAATTTCCAGCTCAAGTTTTACAACTGAGGATTTAGGGACTTGGATAAAATGGAGTTTACCAATTAATGTTGGGACACATCAATTTAGATGGGAATCAAAAAGCGGTACTTCTATATATTTAGACGCAATATCATTTAATAAAGTTCAAGTACCCGAAGTAAATATGGGAAGTATATCTCAAGAATATATTTCTACATATAGTTTGTACGGCACTGTCGTTAACTCCTACTTCGACGATATTATTTCGACAGGCTTTTGCTGGAGTGAATCACCAAACCCTACAATAAATGACAATTACAATCATTCTGAACACAGTTATGAGAATATATTTCATTCATATATGAATTTAGAAGGCAACAAAACATATTATTTTAAAGCAGTTGCCGAAAATTCTGCTGGAATAGGATATAGCGATGAAAAGATGTTTAAAGCACCATTCCAAGTTGGATCTCAGCATCAAGGCGGTATAATATTCTACGTGGATGAATCTGGAGAGCATGGTTTAATTATGGCTGAAGAAGATTTAAATACCAAATATAAATGGTACAATAATTTATATATTGTAACTGGTGCAACAAGTTCCGATGGTAATGAAAATACAAATAAGATTATTGAAGCTCAAGGAGTCGGAAATTATGCCGCTAACTTATGTGCAGAAGCAAACATTGGAGGATACAATGATTGGTACCTGCCAAGTGAATTTGAATTCAATATTTTAATGGAATACAATTATTACTTTATGGGAGAAGCAAATTTCTATGACAATGAATATTATTGGACTTCAAATGAAGTTGACAACCTTAAAGCAAGATGTTGTAAAGTAAGTTATTATTATAACAATGCATCATTTACCGATGACAGCAAATCTAAAACCTTTAGAGTTAGACCTATCCGGAAATTCTAAACCACAATAATCTCCGGCTCCAACAATACTCCAAACTTTCTGTTGACAGCCGAAATTACCATATTGGAAAAATTTACAATCTCTTGTCCGGATGCACCTCCTAAGTTGCAAAGGACAAGAGAATGTTGTTTAGAAACACCAACTTTTCCTCTACTCTGTCCTTTTAATCCTGTAAGCTCAATCAATTGCGCAGCTGAAAGTTTTACAGAAGTAGTATTTTCTTCAACTTTATACGTTGAAAGAGAATTGTCTTTAATAATTTTTTCATACTTTGAATATTCAACAACCGGATTTTTAAAAAAACTTCCGGCGTTACCGCAAATTTTATAATCGGGTAATTTATTCGCACGTATTTCTGATACAGCATTACAAATATCTTTTATACGAATCTTCTTGGCATCTACTTTTGCAAATTTTACTGTTAGCTCTCTGTAATTTATACACGGCACAAACGACTTTCTAAGTCGAAACACAATGTTTGTAATGTAATATTTTCCAATATTTTTCTTCTCTTTAAAAATAGAACTCCGGTAAGAAAATTTACAATCTTCATTGTTAAAAGCTACTACATTATGTTCATCAAACATTTCTACTGTAAAAACCTTTTCTACGCTATCCTTAACTTCCATTCCATAAGCGCCGATATTTTGAACTACTGCACTTCCACATTGACTTGGAATACCAATCAAATTTTCTATTCCTGAAAATGAATGCTCTACAGCAAAGCTTATGAAATCATTCCAATCAACACCTGAACCAACATTTATGTAAACATTTTCATCATCCTCATCAATAATTTCTATATTGTTGATGTTTGATTTAATAATAATTCCTTCATAATCAGAAGAAAAGATCACATTTGCTCCACTGCCTAAAATAAAATGTTTCTCTTGCTGAAAAATTGGATTTTCAAACAGTTCTAACAAGTCATCTTTTGTATTTATTTCAACAAAATATTTTGCATTCGCATCAACACCAAAAGTATTGTAGCTTTTTAATGATATATTCGATTTTATATTGATCATAAATGGTAATTTTATAGACAGAATGACAGAATTTTCAGAATTCACATATTATTTTTAATTTTCAATTTTCAATTATTTGGGCGTGCCCCTCACTTCGTTCGGGTCGGGCTTTCCGCTTTTGTACAGACAGGGCAGTGCCCTGTCTCTTCTTACTCGCTGCAACGTTGCAATCCCCATGCTGCGATATGCTACATGTGGTACTGCGATACTGTAGAGTACAGACGCAATGAATTGCGTCTCTACCATTCATATCCCATGCGCTGCGGGGTATCGCTGCAATCTCTCACGCGGCGTTGCGCTTGCATGGGGTTATGGATATTTGACACCTGCGGTGTCTTGCTAATTTATCGACTTTATCCGTTTTATCCATTTTATCGGCTTTATCGGCTTTATCGGTTTTATCGGCTTTATCGGCTTTATCGGTTTTATCGGCTTTTTTCAGTTATTCAAGACAATGTCTTGAAAAGCAACTTGTTTTGCTTCGTTATTGTTACATTCGACACAATAGATGTTTTTGCCGTTGGTTAAGATCAGATATTTTGCTTTCAACGTCATATTGTATCTGATAATTTGATCTAAGGTTTCTTGATTAATTTCTATGTTTGGCGCTTTACATTCAACTATAATTTTGACATTTCCTTTATTATCAAAAACAATAATATCCGGTCGTTTAATCATTGAACAAACTTTTATTTGTTTTTCAACACCCATGAGCGCGTACGAAACGTTCAATTTAGAGTTGAGTAGAAAAATAATAAATTGCCTCACCGATTCTTCCTCCGTAAGAGCAACATAACGTTTGCGAACAGGATCAAAGATCTCGCGTTTATTCTCCGTGTTGGTTCTTACAATAGGATTATAGTCAGCCATAAATTATTCCACATTACAAACCTGACCGGAAGCTAATCCGCCCATTGACGTTTCTTTATATAATGAAGGTAAATCATGACCGGTTGCTTTCATCACTTTCACCACTCTATCAAAACTAATTAAATGCTTACCATCTGTAAATAGCGAATAAAATCCGGCATCAATTGCTCGAACAGCTGCAAAAGCATTTCGCTCAATACAAGGCACTTGCACTAATCCGCAAACCGGATCGCAAGTAAGTCCAAGGTGATGTTCGAGACCCATTTCAGCAGCATATTCTATTTGATAAGGAGATCCGCCAATTAATTGGCACATTGCGCCGGCAGCCATCGAGCATGCAGCGCCAACTTCGCCTTGACAACCAACTTCGGCGCCGCTAATAGACGCGTTGTATTTGATGAGATTACCAATTAATCCTGCTGTAGCCAAAGCATGTAGAATCTTCTTATCATTCTTTTCATAAAAGTTGGTATAGACATTTAAAACAGCTGGTAAAATTCCTGAAGATCCGCATGTTGGTGCAGTAACTATTTTCCCGCCGCTGGCATTTTCCTCAGCAACTGCAAATGCGTAAGCCATAGCAGAATACCTTTGTTTAAGTGCGTGGTTCATACCTTGCAACCTGCTGAAAACAGATGAAGCTTTTCTTGGAAGTTTGAGAACTCCGGGCAAGGTACTTTCATGCTCCAATCCGTTGTGTATAGATTCCTGCATAATATGCCACACTTCTCCCAAATAATCCCAAATCTCACTGCCTTCACATTCATCAACATATTCCCATATTCTCCGAGTTTTCAGATAATCAAGAATTTCTTGCATGGTTGATAATTCGTAAACCATATTTTCTTTCCCGCGCGAAGCATTAGTAGAAATATCTCCACCACCTAAACTGAAATATTTTTGTTGTTTAATTATGTTGCCATCAGCATCATAAGCAAAAAATTCCATTCCATTAGGATGTTCAGGTAATATAATTTTAGGTTGCCATTCAATAACAAGATTATTTTTTGGAAATTGTCTTTCCAGGGCGAGGTCGGTAAGGTGACCTTTTCCTGTTGCGGCAAGACTTCCATAGAGAATAACTTTGTAACTTGCAGCATCTCTTACATTCTCAAGAAATTTATTGCAAGCATTAACCGGTCCCATTGTATGAGAACTCGAAGGACCGTATCCTATTTTGAATATCTTTTTAATAGAATCCATAATTGACGTTTTGATTTTGCAAAAATAGCTATTTATATTGATGAGCGTTATGACATAATTACAAAATAACATAATTTGCATATTTTAAAAAAAAATATACAAAATACTGTTTATATTAAAAAACTATTATATCTTCGCTGTGTACTATTTAACTAATACACTAATATTGCATGATATGATAGAAATAAAAAATTTAAAATTCGGTTACGACAAGAAGAAACTGCTATTCAATGACCTGAATCTCAACTTGTCACAAGGTAAGATTTACGGCTTACTTGGCAGAAACGGAACAGGTAAAACGACATTATTAAAAATAATAATGGGATTACGCTTTCCGAAATCCGGCACTTGTAATGTTTTCGGATTAGAATCTAAAAAACGATTACCGTCAATGTTGGAACAAATAATGTTTGTTCCCGAAGAGGTTTATACTCCTGATATTCGCATATGGGAATACGAAGCCTCCTACTCATCTCTTTATCCAAACTTCAACTATGTAAAATTCGATAATTTTTTACAAGAGTTTGAACTTCAAAAAACTGATAAGTTAAAATCATTATCACTCGGACAAAAGAAAAAAGCGGTTTTAGCTTTTGCTATGGCAGCAAGTACCAAACTATTAATCTTAGATGAGCCTACAAACGGACTGGACATACCGTCGAAGTCGCAATTTCGCAAAATCGTTGCATCATTAGCAACAGATGAAAATTGTATTATTATTTCCACGCATCAAGCACAAGATGTTGAAAAACTGATTGATTCCGTGATAATTTTAGATGATGGAAATATTTTACTACAAAGCACAACAGAAGAAATTAGCGAAAAACTTGCGATTGAGATCTCATCTGAAGTTTTACCACAAGCTATATATTGTGAAGAAAGGTTGGGTGGGGTTTACAATGTGACAAAAAACATCTACAACGAACCTACCGAGTTTAATTTGGAACTCTTTTTCAATGCAGTTATGGCTAATAAACAAGTTATGATAGATTTATTTAACACTAAAAAGCAATAAGTTATGAATAATATATTTAGTTTTAAAAGATTTGCTTTATTAATAAAAGCACATTGGATGGAAAATAAAAAACGTGAATTGTTGGTCCTTGCAGTAATAATAGCAATGTTGATATTATCATTTATCCAACCTCTTGCATTTATCATAAAAAGCAACAACTCACCTGAAAGCAATAATACTCGTATCATAACTTATGATTTTATACGTGCAATAAGTTTATGTGCTATATTTTTAATTACATCCACAGCACTTTTCTTCAAGAGCATATCAAGCAAAAAGAATGCGATGTTTACCTTATCAACTCCTGCATCAGCATTTGAGAGAACATCTGTGGCATTTCTATTTTATATGATTGTTTATCCATTAATACTTTTGGCATTAATCTATATTGTTGATTTTCTTGTAGTTGGAATTTATGCTAATACGCATGGAATAAATAGAACTACACTTGGGTTTAATGAATTATCTTTCAACGAATATTTCGGATTTTTCACAATTTTAGCTGCAATGATTTTCGGAAATGCATATTTCGGAAAAAATGGAATGATAAAAAGTCTGTTGTGTGTAATTGTCTTTTTTGGGTTACAATTAATAATAGTTGAACGATTATTGCCGGAAAGCAGCTTTTTAATTGGTGAAATTTCGGAAATGAAATTTCGAACTACATCAACAAATCAAACTGTCACAATCAATGGGTTTATGTATTATCTTAAATATTTATTGTTTCCGTTATTTTGGGTTTTAACCTTTTTATGTTTTAAGAAAAAGGAGGTATAATCATGGAATTTAAAGAGAAACAAGCGATATATTTACAAATTGCCGATTATATTTGTGATAATATTTTAAATGGAAAATATCCTGCAGAAGAAAAGATACTATCTGTAAGAGATATTGCAGTAAAATTAGAAGTTAACCCAAACACTGCTATGAGGGCTTATGATATTCTCCAACAACAAGATATTATATCAAACAAGCGAGGAATAGGCTTTTTTGTTACACAGGAGGCAAAAGATATCATAATTAAAGTGAGAAAAAAACGTTTTTTTGAGACTCAACTACCGGAGTTTTTTAATACATTAAAATTGTTGAAGATTGATATAAATGAAATTATCGAGAAATATGAAGAATGAGATAGAAAACACTTTGAATTTTAAACCTTAAATTTTAAACAAATGAGAAAAATAAATATAACATTAATAATCACTGCGATAATAATAATTGTTGGGATTTTTGCAAACGGCATTATACTTAGGAATAAGTTTTTAAAAGGAGAATTTGATGACCCGTTTAAAAACGGAACAAAACAAGAATTGCATGGGATAACTTCTTTAGACTTAACAAACTACCAAAGTAAATATCAAAACAAATATTACGGAGAGATTAAAATCAAATTTAATGACAGCATAAATGAAATTATGTCTCAGTCAAAAGAAGATATTTCCACAATAGTAGAAGACTCATTACTTACCGTGATGAAAGTTTTATATGGCATAACAGAGATAAAGATTTCCGATTTAAAACATTTAAGGGCAAGCAAATATCAGAATATTTTTATTGATGATTTTACAATTACAAATTTAGATATTTCAGCTTCGGATAGCACAACAATAACATTAAATAATTGTAAAATTGAAAATCTTAATATCATTGCAGATAATCATACAATAATTGTATTAGAATCTACAAACTTAATTCAAAACGTTAATCTAATCTTAACATCAAACAGCACATTTTCAGCTCTGGATATAAATTTTAAGGAATTTGTTTACGACATTGAAGATGATTGTAGCTTGAATTTATCGGGGAAATCGTTGAAGATGCTGAAATGATGGACAGAATGACAGAATTTGCAGAATTAACAGATAAATAATTAATTGGATATGAGGCGAAAAAACACTACTTTAACCATTGCATTCATTATTACGATAATACTATTACTATGGCTACGCACCTATTTTAGAGATGCCGAGTTTCAAATATCGGGAGCATTTTATATTTTGCTCTTGGCATTATTGACTATTTGCGCCACTTGGTTTCTATATCGAAAAGACTGGACAAAAGTATTAGGACTAACAACAAAAGGCATTACTTGGAGAATAATTTTGAAATCAATTGGCACAGGATTATTGATTAATCTTATTTGCAGTCCGATTCTTTCAGTTATATATTTTTTAATATTTAAAGAACAACCTTTAGATGCTTTTGGCGAAAGTTATGATTCGGTAAAACTTATATTCACTGCACTTCTCATTGCCCCTATAACAGAAGAAATTATATTTAGAGGGTTTATACAAGGCTCATGGCAAAAACTTTATGACTATAAAGAAAAAATGCCGGTAAAACTTATTATTGTGATTACCTCTTTGTTATTTACTATTTCTCATTTTGGGTTTTTGCATAATATTTCAGTTAAACAATTTTTGTTTTCTGCAATTACAATATTTATAAGTGCATTGTATTTTGGTCGACTTCGCTATAAGTATCAATCAATTATACCTTCCATATTTGCACATTTTGGATTCAATTCAGCTATGGTAATTGTGCCATTAATAACAATGCTCATAACTCTTGCCGCTCCTTCCAATAAAATGGGTGAAATAAAACGGCAACAAGAAGTGGAACAATACTCTAAAGATACAATACCATATAATTTTGACCCTAATGATCCTGATGAATGGCAAAGATCTTATGAGAAATTTTCAAGGCTTGAAAGACCACGATCTAAGGAAATGATTAAACATTTGAAAGGAACAGCAACTAATGTAATTGTTTATTTCACGATAGATACCTGTGGTAATATCTACAATGCACATGTAGCCAAAGGTAGAGATTCTATGTTTATAGAAAATTATGGATATAATTTTGCAGCAGATGCAATAAGATTTATTGAATCTATGCCGCAAAGCAAACCATATATTATTGATGACAAAAAAGTTGAAAAAGAAATGAGTGAATCTGTTCCTCTTTATCCTTTTTGAAGATCAATGCCGAATTTTCTATAAGCACGAATAACTACATCGGTGCAAACTCCTTTATTTGCCGGGATATCGCCATTTGGATAATTAATACTAAAATAAGAAGCATCGTATTTTACTTTTTGTTTCGTCAATATATATGCTGAATCCGCAAGTTGTTCGTAAAAATTTATTTGCGCGAAAACTGAGATGTTAATTAGTAAAGCAACGACTGAAATTAAAAATCTTTTTATCATAAGCTTGAATAATATTGTTAACGAATCATTGAATCATTGAAGTATAAAAAAATAAATTTAATTGCTAACTTTGCACAATTAATTCTTTTTAATAAAAAGCAACTAAATATTGAATATCATGAGTAATCAAGAAAACATAACATTGGACGGAACAAAACAAAATTCAAATTCTGAAATTTCTTCTGAAATGATTGAAGAATTAAGAAAAAAACAAAGATTAGTTCCCGGAATTGTTGCAGGATTAATTGCAGGAATTATTGTTGCAATATTGTGGGGAATTACCAATTTCTTAACAATAGATCGTTGGGGATATTATGCTCTTGTAATTGCAATTGCTGTTGGACTGGCTAATAGGAAATTTGGAAAAGGAGTCGATAAAATTTTTGGAATTTGGGGAGCAATAATTACTTTTTTTTGTGTTTTGTTAGGTCATTTCTTAGGAATGGTTGGATATGCAGCAGGTTTGCAGGGAATAGGATTTTTCGAAGCATTAACATCATTTAATAGCAGTTATCTCTCCGGAATACTTTATGAAAAGTTTAACATATTCGATATTTTTTATTATTCTTGCTCAGTTTGGTTAGGATACAAAGCATCATTCATAAAAGTCAACGGAATAAGAATCAGAAAACTAATAAAAAATATGTAAATTTTGAAAATTCTGTCATCCTGTCTATCAACAAATTTTTCAATTTTCAATTTTCAATTTTTCAACTAAATAAACTATCTTTGTCGCCGTAATCATTAAATATGATATTTAGCGCGCGAACAAAATATATAATAGTAGCAATTATTGGAATGTTTATTTCCTGTTCGGCATATTCTATTGAACGAAA
>JAJDHA010000029.1 GCA_030265965.1 Odoribacter sp. OttesenSCG-928-L07 | reverse complement strand
GAACAGATTTAAAGAAAATGAAGATCTTCAAGCTTTATCGAAAGTTATTTTGTCGGCAACATATTCTTTATCCGGCAAAACTAAAATTGCAAAGGATATTCTTGCTGAAGTTAAATATGAACCCGAAAAATATATGTCGGATTGGTTTATTACTTTCGGAAGTTATAGCAGAGATTATGCTTTCTACGTTTATGCGGAAATGCTGATAAATGCTGATGAAGATATTGTTAGAAAAGATATTGTTGACTTAGCTCAAGAGTTTAGTAAAAATCAATGGATGTCAACGCAAACTGCTGCTTTCAATTTGTTTGTTCTTGGGAAATATGCTGAGAAAAATAATTTTGTTAAATCGGAATTGTCTGCAAATGTTATTGTTAATGGAAAGGATAATCCTGTGAGCACAAATAAACCGTCAATGGCTATAAGCTTTGTGCCACAGAAAAATAATAAAATTCAAATAAATAATTCATCAAATGATATTGTTTACGCTTCTGTATATACAAAAGGTTATGTTGCAGAATATGATACTGTTGAAGTAGGTAATGTTATGAGTATGAATGTGAATTATTATGATAAATCCGGTCAACTTATTAATCCGAAATCTTTGACTAAAAATACAGAATTTTACGCAGAAATTACTGTCGAAAATACTAATAAACGTTATAAAGTTACAGATAATGCTCTGACTTACATTCTGCCAGGTGGATGGGAGATTGTTAATAATAGAATGTTCGATGATTATTATGATAGCAATATTAATTATGTTGATATTCGCGATGATAGAGCTTTTTATTATTTCGATTTGCAACCGGCAGGTAAAGTGAAATTCCGTGTAAGTCTTGTTGCAGTACATTCAGGAAAGTTTACAGTGCCGCAAGTTCGTTGCGACGATATGTATAATGATGAAATTTATTATGTAGTTCCGGCAATGGAGATTGAGGTGAGATAGTTGGATGATGTGATGATGTGATGAGTTGTGAAAATGCATAAGTCCCCTTCAGGGGATTTAGGGGCATACAATATTCCCGAAAAATTAATAATATGAAATACAAAAAAACATTATTAGTAATTCTTTCAGCATTTTTGATTCTTTTTCTGCTATTTCTATGCATACCCGTTCCAAAATTTGATAAACCTTATTCAACTATTGTCTATTCTTCGGATGGAAGATTGTTGAGTGCAAAGATATCAGATGACGGACAATGGCGTTTTCCGCCTTCAAATATTCTTCCTGATAAATATGTTCGATGTTTGACACAATATGAAGATAAATGGTTCTTTTATCATTGGGGAATAAATCCGGTGTCTATAGTAAGTTCAGCCATTGATAATATTCAGTCGAAAGAAATTGTTCGTGGCGGTAGTACAATTACAATGCAAGTAGTTAGATTGTCGCGCGACGGAAAGGAGCGAACTTTTAAAGAAAAAATTATCGAGAGTATCTTGGCTTTGCGACTTGAATTAAAGTATTCTAAAACTGAAATATTACAGCTTTATGCAGCAAATGCTCCTTTTGGCGGAAATGTTGTTGGAATTGATGCTGCTGCTTGGAGATATTTTAACACGTCTGTCGATAGATTAAGCTGGAGCGAATTAGCATTGCTCTCTGTTCTTCCAAATTCGCCGGCATTAATTCACCCGGGAAAAAATAGACATACTTTGCAAATTAAAAGAGATAAACTGCTTGTTAATTTGGTTGATTCAAAATCTCATCTTCCAAAAAGATATAGAGATGTTAGAAATTTTTCTGAAGAAGATTATGAATTGGCTTGTATGGAAAATATTCCGGAAAAACCTTATAATTTACCTTCGCTTGCTTTTCATTATTCATCAACATTTGCAAAGTCATTCAATCAAAAAAATAATATTTCCGACATAAATTACGATTTACAAACAGATCTTGTCGGTATTATTTCAAAGCATTATAAAAATAATTCTGCTAATGGAATTGAAAATTCCTGTATCTATGTTGTAGATTATATTGATGAAAAGATTGTTGCTTATGTTGGTAATTATCTTAATGCAAAAGAAGCCGGAATGGTTGATATGATAATGGCTCAACGCTCAACAGGAAGTATTTTGAAACCTTTTCTTTACGCATGTATGCTTGATGATGGGGAACTGCTGCCACAAACCGTAATTCCTGATATTCCGATAAATATTTCAGGATATACTCCTAAGAATTATTCTGGAGAATTTCTCGGTGCAGTAACTGCCGATGAAGCTTTGTTTAGATCGTTGAATATGCCTTTTGTGTATTTGTTGAGAAATTACGGAGTGAATAAGTTTTATGATAAGCTGAAGTCGTGTAAGCTTTCCGGTCTGAAATTTTCTCCCGACCACTATGGATTGTCTCTTATTCTTGGTGGCGCTGAGGCAAATTTATATGATGTAACAAATGCTTATGCTTCGATGGCGAAAAGTTTGTTGGGAGAAGGGAGAAGGGAACAAGGAGAAGGGATTTTATTTGAGGTGCCGTTTTCGCCTGCTGCTATTTCTCTTACTTTTCAAGCTTTGTTGAATGTTACCAGACCGGAACAACAAGTTGGTTGGCAAAATTTTCAGTCTGGGAAAAAGGTTGCTTGGAAAACGGGGACGAGTTTCGGATTAAGAGATGCTTGGTGTGTTGGTATTGTTGATAGATATGCAATTGGTGTTTGGGTTGGTAATGCCGATGGTGAAGGAAGATCGGGATTGACAGGCGTTAGTGTTGCAGCGCCGATAATGTTTGAAGTTGTAGATAAGTTGAACAAAAGATATACTTTTCTTTTAATTACAAGTGATGCTGTAGAAGTTGAAGTTTGCGCTGTTTCAGGTTATCCAAAATCGCAATTTTGTAAAGAAACAAAAATTATTACAGTTCCTGATAGTGAAATTAATATTGGTGTTTGCCCATATCATAAGAAAGAGTTTTTAGATTCGACAAAACAATATAGAATTAAAGCTGATTGTTCTGATCTGGATCCTAACAATTTTGAGATATATTATGTGTTGCCGCCTGTGATGGAATGGTTTTACAAAAAGACTCATGCTGATTATATCACAATGCCACCATTAATGCCCGGTTGTAATTTTAATAATGAACAAATCATGTCCTTTGTTTATCCTGACCAAAATGCGACAATAATTATTCCGACAGGTATTCAAGGGGATAAACAACAAGTTGTATTTGAAATAGCTCATCGACAAGCAAATACAACAATATTCTGGAATCTAAACGATTATTACTTGGGGAAAACTAAACATTTTCATCAAATGCCCATTGTTACAACTCCAGGTGAATATCTTATGCGCTGCTCTGATGAATATGGAAATGTTATTACTCGGAAGTTTAAAGTTATAGCACACAGATAACACAGATAATATTGATTGTTTTTTTTAATCCGTGTAAATCCATATAATCAGTGTAATCAGTGTGCGATAATTTGTTAATTACCTATTAATTTCTTGTTCATTTAATCTAATAAAATTACTGCCTCTTTTTTTATTAAAAAATGAAATAAAGATTAACTTTGCAACATGAACGAAGAAAAAAATATTAATCGCAAAACAAAGCCATCAATTAAAACGCAAATAACAGTAAGCGAGAATGTTTACGGTAAGTTGCCACCTCAAGCTTTAGATCTTGAAGAAGCAGTCTTAGGAGCTATTATGCTCGAAAAAGATGCACTGACAGATGTAATTGAAATTCTACAACCGGAGATGTTCTATCTTGATTCGCATCAAAGAATTTTTAGAGCTGTGAAAAAATTATTTGCAGATAATAAACCCATTGATATTCTTACTGTTGCGAATCAGTTGAAATTATCCGGAGACTTAGAAGTCGTTGGCGGGGCTTATTATATCTCAAAACTTACAAACCGTGTTTCTTCTTCTGCAAACTCGGAGTTCCACTCGAGAATTATTCTCGAAAAATATATTCAAAGAAGATTGATAGAAGTTTCTTCAAAAGTTATTAAAGATGCTTACGAAGAAGTGACTGACGTACTTACTTTGTTGGATAAAACTCAAAATGAATTGTTCGACCTTACAGAATCTAACTTCAAAACTGGAACGCGTGACATGAGTTTTATTCTAAAAGATGCTATTGATGAAATAGCAAAATCAAGGAATAATACTGACGGGCTTAGCGGCGTTCCTTCAGGTTTTGTTGAGGTTGATAAGATTACCGGCGGCTGGCAAAAATCGGATCTTCTGATCTTGGCTGCTCGTCCGGGTATGGGTAAAACTGCTTTCGCATTGTCAATGTTGCGAAATATGTCTGTTGAACATAAAAAACCTGTTGCTTTTTTCTCTCTTGAAATGTCGGCAGTTCAGCTCGTTACACGTTTGATCTCAGCGGAAGTGGGAATACCTGCTGATGCACTTAGAAAAGGACAAGTATCTAATGATGAGTGGCTCGGACTTACGAATAAAATAACAAAATTGTCAGAAGCAAAGATTTTTATCGATGATACTGCCGGACTTTCAATTTTCGAATTAAGAGCAAAGTGCAGAAAGCTTAAAGCTCAGTACGACATCCAGTTCGCGGCAGTCGATTATCTTCAATTGATGTCTTCCGGCGGCGAAAAAGAAAGATTTGGAAATAGAGAACAAGAAATAAGTACTATATCAAGAGGTTTGAAAGCGCTTGCTAAAGAATTAAATATTCCAATTCTCGCACTTTCACAATTAAGTCGCGATGTGGAAAAAAGATCCGGCGAGAAAAAACCTGTGCTTTCGGATTTACGTGAATCCGGTGCTATCGAACAAGATGCTGATATCGTAATGTTTATCTATCGTCCGGATTATTATAACTTTGGAAAAAGTTCGGAAAACGGTATTACAACCGAGGGACTTGCTGAACTTAATATTGCAAAGCATAGAAATGGTAAAACCGCTGATGTGCCGCTAAAATTTATCGCAAAATATGCTAAATTTACTGATCCTGACCCGAACTTCAGCCAGTTTATGACAGAAGGAATACCTTACAATCCTAATGATTTTCCGGAAAAATCTCAATCGATTACCTATCAATCGAAAATGAATACCGATGAAATGCCGTTCTAATAATTAAATTATGAAAATGAAAAAAATAAAATATTTATTAATCCTAATATCTATTGTCTTTCCTTTGTTGTTAAAAGGAACTACAATACTTATTCCGATGGATAACTCACAAACTAATCATTTAAAGGCTTATGGAGTAGCTTATTGGGTTTTGCAAAATAATATGGAAGTTGATTGGCTTTTGAATTATCGCGGCGGAAGTTTTGCTTGTACACATCTTGATCAAATTGAAAGGGAATGCAAAATTCGTGGAGTCTCTTATTCTGTTATTGCTGATGTTCAATATAATTCTATTCTGACTACTATTGCTGATAATGAATCAAATACTGATATTATTAAATTGCATAATGCTCCGAAAATTGCTGTTTATACTCCTCATTCAAAATTGCCTTGGGATGATGCTGTAACTTTAGCACTATCTTACGCTGAAATTCCCTATGACAAAATTTACGACAAAGAAATAATTCAAGGTGAACTAATTAAATACGACTGGTTACATCTTCATCATGAGGATTTTACCGGTCAATATGGAAAATTTTGGTTTGCACATAAAAACTCGTCATGGTATGTTCAAGATGTAAAAAATTCTGAGGAACTTGCTCAAAGCCTTGGCTTTTCAAAAGTTTCGCAATGTAAATTAGCTGTTGCAAAAAAAATCAAAGAATATGTTATTAACGGTGGATTTTTGTTTGCAATGTGTTCAGCTCCTGATAGTTTCGATGTTGCTTTAGCAGCTGAAGGCGTTGATATTTGTGACTCAATGTTTGACGGTGACCCAATGGATCCGCAAGCTCAAAGTAAATTAAATTATGATAATTGTATCGCTTTTACAAACTTCAAAATAAGTACAAATCCGCATGAATATGAAATCTCGGACATTGATGTTACTAATCATAGAAAAGTTAACGAAAATACCGACTATTTTGTCCTCTTCGAGTTTTCGGCTAAATGGGACCCTGTGCCAACAATGCTTTGTCAAAATCATGATAGAATAATCAAAGGTTTTATGGGACAAAGTACCGCATTTAATAGAAATAAATTGAAACCAAATGTGTTAATAATGGGTGAAAATAAATCAGTTAATGAAGTGAAATACATTCATGGAGAACTCGGACAAGGTACTTGGACCTTCTTCGGTGGTCACGACCCGGAAGATTATAGACACTTCGTCGGCGATCCTCCAACAGAATTGGATCTTCATCCCAACTCACCAGGATATAGATTGATTCTCAATAATGTTTTGTTTCCATCAGCAAAGAAGAAAAAACAAAAAACATAAACCGATTAAATTAACTCACTGATGACGCAGATTAAAAGATAGTTGCAGATTGTTTATTATTGCTATCATAAATCATAATTATTAAAAAATAGATCTCAAAAAATCTTTACGTCCTGTGTCATCTATGTGCAAAAAAACTTTATATAATTGTTATAATGATAATAGATAAAATTACCAACTTAACAGCAAACGCAATAAAAAGCCTTTACAACATCGATATTGATAAATCGCAAATCGCTGTCCAAACAACTCGTCAGGATATTGAAGGCGATTTCACTGTCGTTGTTTTTCCATTTACAAAATTTTCAAAGAAAAAACCTGCAGAAACTGCACAAGAAATTGGCGAAAATATTTTTCCGGCTTATTCCGAAATAGAATCATTTAATGTGGTTAACGGGTTCCTTAATTTTGTAATGAAAAAATCTTTCTGGACATCATTAATGATTAATAACTGTTGGAGTCAAAATTATGGGCACAAAATAGTGAATGATGAAAATAAAATTTTAATAGAATTTTCATCTCCAAATACTAATAAACCATTGCATTTGGGACATGTTCGTAATAATCTTATTGGCGAATCAGTATCGAATATTTTAACAGCAGCAGGTAAAAAAGTTATTAAAGTAAATCTTGTTAACGATAGAGGTATTCATATCTGTAAATCAATGATTGCATGGCAAAAATGGGGAGAAGGAAAAACTCCGGAATCAACTGAAACAAAAGGAGATCACCTTGTTGGCGATTGCTATGTTGATTTTGATAAACATTACAAAGAGGAAATAAAAGATTTAATGGATACGGGAATGCCGGAAGAGGAAGCTAAGGCAAATGCTCCTCTTATGCAAGAAACTCGTGAAATGCTTCAACAATGGGAAGCAGGCAATGAGGAGATTTTAAGTCTTTGGAGTAAAATGAATTCTTGGGTTTATGATGGTTTCGATAAAACATATAAGAGATTGGGGATTTCTTTTGATAAAATCTACTATGAATCACAAACTTATTTGCTTGGTAAAAAAATAGTTGAGGAAGCGCTCGAGAAAAATATTTTAACAAGAGATGATGATAACTCAGTGTGGATAGATCTTACAAGCGACGGCCTCGATAGAAAATTATTGCTAAGAAAAGATGGTACTTCGGTGTATATCACGCAAGATCTTGGGACTGCAATTTTACGCCACGAAGATTTTAATCCTAATAAAATGATCTACGTCGTTGGTAACGAGCAAATTTATCATTTTGATGTTTTGAAGCTTACTTTAAAACATTTAGGATACAATTGGGCAGATTCAATCTTCCACCTTTCTTATGGCATGGTTGAACTTACAACCGGCAAAATGAAATCACGAGAAGGTACTGTTGTAGATGCTGATGACCTTATGGATGAAATGTACGATTCCGCTTTGTTAATCATAAATGAACAAGGGCGCGCTAATGTTGCTGATGCCGAAAATCTCGCTAATATAGTTGGATTGGCAGCATTAAAATATTTCATTCTAAAAGTTGATCCTAAAAAACAAATGCTCTTCGATCCAAGCGAATCCATTGATTTTAATGGTAATACAGGACCATTTATTCAATACACTCATGCCAGAATTTGTTCGCTATTAGATAAAGCCGACCTTGATATCTCAAATTATAATTTAAGTAAAGATTTTTGTAATTATAATGAAAGTGAGTTAAATATCTTAAAAACTTTGCACGAATTTCCTTATGTGTTAGATAAAGCAGCAAATGATTTTAGTCCGGCTTTAATTGCAAATTATGTTTATGAACTTTCAAAACAATACAATAAATTTTACCAAGAAGTTAATGTTTTGAGAGAAGAAAATGTAGAGCTAAAAATGATGAGATTATTACTTTCCAAGTTTACAGCTAATGTTATTAAAAATGGAATGAAACTTCTGGGTATAGAAGTGCCTAATAGGATGTAATATAATTGTTTGGATAATAATTTAAAAATATATATGAAATGAAAAAGATTATGATTCTTGTATTAAGTGCAATAGTTTTTCTGTTTTGTGCTTGTGAAAAAAAGAAAGCTCCTGAAATGGGAACTATAAATAATTATAGTGAAGAAGCCACACCATATACTTTAACGGTAGGTGCTTCTATTTACGATATAGGTTCCGGAACAATTGAGGAAAAAGGATTTTGTTATAGAAGAGGCGGCGGATTAGCGCCTACATATTCTGATTGTGATTCGGTAGTGAAGGTTCAAGGTTATTCTGGAATAAATTACTTTAAAACAACAATTGGGGGATTGCATCCAAATACTGATTATATTATTGTTGCATACGCTTTCAACGATGTCGATACTTCTTATACAAACGCTATTTATATTAAAACTCTAAGATAATTATGTCAGACGATAAAAAGATAATTTTTTCGATGGTGAATGTTGGAAAAACATTTCCACCTAATAAACAAGTGCTTAAAGATATTTATCTTTCGTTCTTTTATGGGGCGAAGATTGGAATTTTAGGCTTAAACGGTTCCGGTAAATCATCTCTCTTGAAAATTATTGCAGGAGTTGATAAATCTTTCACAGGTGAAGTGGTTTACTCTCCGGGATATTCTATCGGATACCTTGAACAAGACCCTCAATTGGATGAAAATAAAACTGTTAAGGAAATAGTAGAAGAAGGCCTTCAACATATTGTTGATTTGTTGAAGGAATATGAGGAAGTGAATTTGAAGTTCAGCGAACCAATGGACGATGATGCTATGATGAAACTCATTGAACGCCAAGGGGAACTTACGGAACAGATTGAAATGCACGATGCTTGGAGTTTAGATTCAAAACTTTCGCGCGCTATGGATGCTCTTCGTTGTCCTGATGATGATTTGTTAGTCAAAAATCTTTCCGGAGGTGAACGCCGCCGTGTTGCATTATGCAGATTGTTGCTTCAAGAACCTGATATTCTACTTCTTGATGAGCCAACAAACCATCTTGATGCTGAATCAATTCAATGGTTAGAACAACATCTTCAACAATACAAAGGAACTGTAATTGCTGTTACTCACGATAGGTATTTCCTTGATAATGTTGCAGGTTGGATTCTCGAACTTGATAGGGGAGAAGGAATCCCTTGGAAAGGAAATTATTCTTCTTGGTTAGAGCAAAAAACGAAGCGATTAGAACAGGAAGAAAAACAAGCGAGTAAGAGACGTAAAACCTTGGAACGTGAGTTGGAATGGATTAGAATGAGTCCGAAGGCACGTCATGCCAAAGGAAAAGCGCGTTTGAACGCTTACGATAAATTAATGAGCGAAGAAACAAAAGAAAAGGAAGAACGTCTCGAAATTTTTATTCCAAATGGTCCAAGACTTGGAACAAATGTTATTCAAGCTGAAAATGTTGCGAAAGCATACGGCGAAAAACTTTTGTATGAAAATCTCAACTTTGAACTTCCTCCGGCAGGAATTGTTGGTATCATTGGTCCTAATGGCGTTGGAAAAACAACTCTGTTCCGATTGATAATGGGATTGGAAACTCCTGACAAAGGTGTGTTTACTGTTGGTGAGACTGTTAAACTTGGTTATGTAGATCAACAACATCAACAAATTGATCCTGAGAAATCGGTTTGGGAAGTTATTTCAGGAGGAAATGATCAAATTATGCTTGGAGGAAAGCTAATTAACTCTCGTGCTTATATTTCGCGATTTAACTTTTCCGGTAACGATCAGAGCAAGAAAGTTGGAACGCTTTCCGGCGGTGAACGTAATAGATTACATCTTGCAATGACTTTGCAAAGCGAAGCTAATGTGTTGCTTTTGGATGAGCCGACAAATGATATTGATATTAACACATTGAGAGCACTCGAAGATGGTTTGGAAAACTTCGCCGGTTGCGCTGTAATCATTTCTCACGATAGATGGTTTTTAGATAGAATTGCTACGCATATTATTGCTTTTGAGGGAGATTCGCAGGTTGCTTTCTTCGATGGCGGATATTCGGAATACGTTGAAAATCGTAAGAAAATGGGTGTCGATGTCGGACCAAAACGTGTGAGATATAAAAAATTAATGTAACTTTGTGGAAATTATATAAAATATGAAACGACTCATCATTTCTCTGATTCTATTCATTAATTTAATTGCCTTAAATGCACAAATAGCTGTAAATGAATACCTGCAAGATAATTTGTTTTATATCTTCGATGAAAATATTCATAGCTTGCAATTATATCCCGAAGGCATACAAACTGCTGATCCCGTAATTCGTTTGGGCTATAACGAAAAGCTTACTTGCAGCTTTGATGACTTTGATTTTGTTGGAAAAAATTATAATTACACTGTTTATCATTGTGATCCTGACTGGAAAATTACTGAAAATATCAATCGTAATGATTATATGAGCGGGTATTATCACGAAGATTATATTAGAGATTATACTTCTTCATTCAATACTTTGCGAAATTATATGCATTATTCATTTGATTTTCCGAATGAAAATTTAAACATAAGTCTTTCAGGAAATTATGCTCTTGTGGTTTATGAAGAAAATGTTGATAAACCTTCTTTTATTGCAAGATTTTATGTTACCGAAGATGCTGTTACAGTTTCAACAAATATAGGTTTCAGTAAAAATCCGGAATTTCTTCAATCGAAGCAAAGAGTTGCTTTTACAATTAATACTTCAAATTATAGAATTACAGATCCGTATAAGGATTTGCTTGTTTTTGTAACTCAAAACGATCGTCAATACAGCAAACAAGGCAATATTCAGCCTATTAGTATTATGGGAAATAGTATTGTTTATGATTTCCAGGATAAATTTGAATTTAATGGAAATAATGAGTTTCGTTATTTAGATATTAGGAATGTGAAAACTCTTACCAAAAAGATTTATTCAATTAAAGTTGACAAAGGTGAATATAATATTTTGTTAGATGCGGAAACTACTTTCAAAGGTAAACCACATACAACAAATTTTGATTTAAACGGCAAGTTTAGTATAGAAGTTAAAGATGCTGAAAATGCAAATGTTGAAGCAGAATATGCTTTTGTATATTTTACATTATTTGATAAAATCCCATTCCATAATACTGATGTTTACATTTGTGGTAACTTCAACGGCTGGAAATTGGAGGAAGAAAATATCATGTCATATAATTATGAAAAAGGTTATTATGAAGGTTGCATTTATCTTAAACAAGGTTATTATAATTACACATATTTAGCTAAAAGAAATGATACCGGTATAATTTTAGAATCCGAGATGGATGGTTCTTATGTGGAAACAAAGAATGATTATAAAATTTTGGTTTATTATATCAATCCCGGTGAATATTATTATAAATTATTATCATATACAGTTGCAAGTAGTAATTAGTTAAATGAAAAGAATTTTTATTTCAGATGAAATTAAGACAGCTTGTCCTGAGTTAATTATAGCATCCATCGAATGTTCGGTAATTAATAGTGCCGATTCTTCAAAGTTATGGGAAGAAATAAATCATCTAACAGAAGAAATAAAAAATAATAGCAAGCTTGACGAAATTAATAGACTTCCTGCAATTTCTGCAACAAGAATAGCGTATAAAACCTTGGGTAAAGATCCAAACAGATATAGACCTTCGGCAGAAGCGCTCAGAAGAAGAATAATTCGTGAGTTGGGCCTTTATAAAATAAATACTTTGGTTGATATTATTAATTACGTTTCTTTAAAAACCGGATATTCTATCGGCGGATTTGATGCGGATAAGATTGAAGGTGATGATATTACTTTAGGTGTCGGTACAGCAGATGATAAATTCGAAGCGATTGGACGCGGCGAACTGAATATTGAATTTTTACCCGTTTATCGAGATTTTAAAGGTGGGGTTGGCACTCCAACAAGCGATGAAGAACGAACAAAGATAGATATTAATACAAAAAATATTTTAATCATAATCAATGCATATTCAGGAAATGAAGGTTTAAATGATGCTGTTCAGTTAATGAAAGATATGCTTCAAAAATACTCCTTTGCTGATAATTTTAATATTTGGAATAGTAATGAATAAAGATTTAGAAAAACTCATAAACAGATATTATAGAAATTGGAAAGCTGTACAAATTCAAAATTCGGGTTCCGGAAGAGAATATTATAGAGTAACTTATGCGGAAAATAAATCAATAATAGCTGTTTACTCTCCAAATAGTAATGAAACTAAAGCTTTCCTTAGCTTTACAAAAACTTTTGAAAAAGCAAATGTAAAGGTTCCACAAATTTTATTCTCATGTGAAGAGGAAAATGTTTATTTGTTAAAAGACTTAGGTAATGTTTCTCTGTTTGATGTTATTTCAACAAGAAGTACTATTAATCTGAATATTGAAACCTTAGAATTGTGCTATAAAGCTATAAGTCAATTGCTTTACGTGCAGTTTGTTGCTTCGAAGAATATTGATTATTCAAAAGCTTATCCTGCAAGTAGGATGGATAAAGAATCTATTATGTGGGATTTGAATTATTTTAAATATAATTTCTTAAAGTTGACAGGAGTTGATTTTGATGAACGTGCATTAGAAAAGGATTTTCAGAATTTGACAGGAATAATTATGCAAATCCAACCGCAAAACTTTGTTTACAGAGATTTCCAAAGTAGAAATATAATGGTTAACGATAACGGTTTGTGGTTTATTGATTATCAGGGAGGAAGAAAAGGTCCGTGCGTTTATGACCTTGCTTCGTTTTTATATCAGGCGAGAGCAAATTTTACCGACTTAGATAGAGAAAAATTATTATCGCATTATTTTAATGAAATAAATCAATATCTCGATTACAATAAAAAAGCTTTTAGAAGAGATGTGAAATTTGTTCGATTGTTGCGTGCAATGCAAACCCTTGGCGCTTATGGTTTTCGAGGACTAATTGAAAAGAAACCGCATTTTGTACAAAGTATGGATGCAGGTATTAAAAATTTTATTCAAGCTTTAAACGATTGTAAAAAAGAATTTTTGATATTCCCGGAAATCAATAAAGTAATTGAAAAACTTATTGATGATAACTTTAAAGATTCAAAAAGAAAAGATGAAATTGTACGAGAAAAACCTATCGACCTAAAAATAGTATCCTTCTCATATAAGAAAAATGGAATACCAATAGATGAAAAACATGGTGGCGGTTTCGTATTTGATTGTCGATGTTTGCCAAATCCATATTGGGAGGATGATTTGAAATACTTGTCGGGGCTCGATAAAAAGGTTAAGTATTACTTTAGTTCAAAACCGGAAGTTGACGACTTTCTTGTTAATGTAAAAAAAATAGTAGATCAAACGGTTGATAATTATTATGATAAAGGATACGAATCGCTAATGATTTCCTTCGGTTGTACCGGCGGAAAACATAGATCTGTCTATTGCGCTGATAAAATTGCAAGTTTGTATAAAGGCTCAAATAAAGTTAAAGCTTCGGTTAAACATTTACAAAAAAAATCATGGTAGTAAATTTGTTTATCCCGTCAGCAGGATTAGGAACAAGATTGCTCCCATTGACCGCCGACAAACCTAAGGCTCTTGTTGAAATCAACGGAAAACCAATGATTCAATATCTTTTAGATAAATTTCTTGACAATGATTTCTTGAAAATTGATAAAATAATTGTGAATGTTCATCATTTTGCAGATTTAATGATTGATTTTTTTGGAAATTATGATAAACACAAAATTATTATTTCTGATGAAAGAGAACAATTGTTAGATACGGGAGGAGGATTAAAACAAGCGCTTCAAATTTTAAAAGATGACAAACCCTTACTGGTTCATAATGTTGACATAGAAACCGATTTTAATTTCCCTGAATTTTTAAACAAAAAACCGAATGATAATGTTCTTTCAACACTCATCGTAAGTAAAAGAGAAACTTCTCGTTATCTTCTTTTTGATGATGAAATGAAACTTTGCGGATGGAAAAATATTAAAACCGGAGAATCAATAATTGTTGATGAAAAAGATGATTTGCAGAGTTTTGCCTATTCAGGAATACAATTGGTAAATCCAAAATTACTCCCGTTAATGTCATCTGAAAAAGTTTTTCCATTAATACCGGAGTATTTGCGATTGGCGAATGATATTAATTTTGCAGGTTTTAATTCAAATTCATATTTTAACGATCTCGGAAAACTTTAATTATTACAAAATGTTTTTAGAAAAGCTCTCAGAATCTATACTTTCCAAGTCTAAGGAAAATCTTGCAGACATTTGCATTGTTGTACCTAATAATAGAGCGATTGTTCACATGCGAGAACAATTCAAAGACAAACTCAAAGGTGCCGACTTTTTACCGGAAATGATTTCGATCCAGGATTTTGTTCTCGAATTGAAAAATATTCAAAAACCAACAACACTCATCAATAATGTCGATTTATTGTTGGAACTATTTAACGTCTGCAAATCTATTGATGATCAAATTGACTTTAGAAAATTTATTTCTTGGGCGCCGACAGTTCTGAAAGATTTTAACGAAATAGATCTTTACCTTGCAAATGCAGACGATATTTTTGTATATGTCTCCGAAGCACAAGCAATAAAACTTTGGGCGCCGCAATATCAAGTTTTGTCGGACTATGAAAAGAATTATTTGAAATTTCTTGAATCATTAAAAGAAATTTATCATAAGTTCAAATCTTATTTGAGCGATAAAGGATTAGCTTATACAGGTCAGGCATATAGAGATGTTGCTGAAAATATCGAGAATATTTCTAAGCTAATAAAATGGGATAAAATTATTTTTGCGGGATTTAACGCACTTAGTAAGTCGGAAATTAAATTCTTCGATTACTTGTACAAAAACAATCAAGCTGAAATTGTTTGGGATTTAGATAAATATTATTTTGACAACAAACATCAAGAGGCGGGAATGTTTTTGAGGGAAATGAGTAAATTGTGGCCAAAAACTTTTCCTGAAATCATTGAAGATAATTTTTCCTCCAATAAAGAAATACATATTATCAATACAAACGGAAATATTCAACAAGCAAAAGTTGTAGGAAATATATTGCAAAAAAATAATTTCAATCCGAATGAAACCGCTGTTGTTCTGGCTGATGAAGCTCTTTTATTACCTGTTCTCAACTCAATTCCGGAGAAATACGATAAATTCAATGTTACAATGGGAGTTCCACTTGATGGAAACTCAATAAGCGTCTTAATTTCCGATCTGTTCCTGTTACATTCTAAGTCGATAGTATCTGGAAATATTATATTATTTCGTAGTGAAATATTAAAAAAGATAATCTTAAACCCGATATTTAAACTTGTTTTTGAGAGTCTTGCAAATAAATTTTCCAAGTTATTAAGACAAGAATATGTTTCTTCAAATTCATTAATTGAACTTATCGAAGATACTGAGAAATATATTAAACTTGCAAATATTTTTTCGCCCTGGGAAGGAAAATCGGAACTTTCGCTAAAAGCAATTTCCGGATTGTTAGATTATTTTATAGACGATTTTTATTTAGAAAGGAAGTTGGACTTAGAAAGTGAAATTGTTTGCGATTTAAAAAATGTTATTGATAGAATAATTTTGCAATTAGATAATAACGAGATTATCAATGACTTTGATAATTTATTTTTGCTCTTGAAATATTATTTGCGAGAAGTTTCAGTTTCATTTCGTGGAGAACCTTTAGAAGGATTACAAGTTCTCGGCATTCTTGAAACGCGGTTGTTAGATTTTAAAAACGTAATAATAACTTCTGTAAATGAAGATAAGATACCGAAGATTGCACATTTCTCCAGCTTTTTAACCGGCGAGATGGTAAGAGAATATCAGTTGCCAAGTCCAAAAGCAAAGACTGCCGTATTTGCATATCATTTTTATCGATTAATTCAACGTGCGGAAAATGTTTTCCTGATTTACGATTCATCAGAACAAAAGCTTGGTGTAAATGAAAAAAGCAGATATCTGTTGCAAATTTTGGAAGAGTTGCCGAAATATAATACACTAATTGAAATTCATTCCGATATTTATCAAAGTTCTTTATCAAAGCTCGAGCAAATAGTGCCGCATCCCATTCCAAAAACAGAATTTTCATTGGCGAGAATCACTGAGTTGCTTACGGAAAGTGGAATATCTGCGTCGGCATTAGACTATTACCTTACTTGTCAAGTTAAATTTTATTTTAAATACATTTTAAAAATAAGTGATAAATATGATTTAGAAGCAGTTGATTCGATGTTTATAGGAACGATGGCTCATGATGTTCTGAGTTTGTTGTATAAAAATTATATCAATAAAAAGATTTCTCCTATAGACTTAGAAAGTATAGGCGAAAATATTGAATCTTGTATTTATCAAATTGAGTTGAAGTATAAAAACGAAAAAGGAATTTCCTTTGAACAAGGGAGAAATCTTTTAGTAAAGAATATGGTAAAGAATTACGTTACTAATGCTGTAAATTCAGATAAGTATATTGTTGATGATTTGTCAGAATCTTTGATAATAAAATCTCTTGAAGATAAATTTGATACAATTAAACAATTACAAAGAGCAAATGGTACTGTTGACATCAAAATTAAAGGTTTTATCGACAGATTTGACATGTGTGCCGGAAGATATAGGGTAATCGATTATAAAACCGGCGGCGTAAAAGATAAGCTCGTTTTGAACATTGATAAGTTACGTAATAATTATGATAGTTATATTAACAAAGATAATTTACTGCTTCAGCTATTGATATATGCCGTATTAATTTTTGATAATAATAAAGATATTCTTCAACTTGATGCTGGGATTTATTCATTAAAACAAAAAGATTCCAAAACACATGGCGCGAGATTACTTATGTTGCCCCAAGAGTTGGATAGAGAAAATTTATTAGATTTTGAAGAGTTTTTGCAAGAAATCTTCACTGAGTTATTAGATATTAATGTAGAATTTTCAGTTGCGAAGAATGAAAAATCCTGTGAATATTGCAGTTACAGAAGTTTATGTATGGTATAAAATAT
>JAJDHA010000028.1 GCA_030265965.1 Odoribacter sp. OttesenSCG-928-L07 | reverse complement strand
CCTGACGATTATGACTATGTTGAAGAAACACAATATTTCTGCGGTTCAGCTGTTGTAAGCGATATAAGCACAACTGCTTACGGTCTTACATGGTATTCTGATGAAGATTTGACAGTTGAATTAAACCTTGACGATGAATTAACACACGGCGCTACTTATTATGCAGCAAGCACCAACGGTGATTGTGCAATAATCGGATACGCAGTAACTGTTAATATCTATAACCTACTTCCACCAACAGTAAAAACTCCTGTGGAACTATGTTCTACAGACGAAGTATTAACTTTGGTAGATATTTATGTTTATGGAATTACAAGCGGAGCAAGCATCAATTGGTATGAAAGTGCAACAAGTGACGTAGTATTACCATTAACAACAGTGTTAGAAAACGGCGATATTTTCTGGGTATCACAAAATATTGGAGAATGCGAAAGCGAACGCTCTTATATTACTGTTGAAATTATTGAACAAGAACAAATAGCTGCGCCAATTATTCCTGCACAATCATTCTGTGACACACAAGACTTTACATTAGAAGATATTAATCTTCCTGATGGAATGACTGTTGCATGGTATGCTGATGCTGAAGGTGGTGTTGAATTAGTTCCTGGTGATGTAGTTTTAGAAGATAATGATATTTATTATGCAGCATTAGTTGCAGGATATTGTCAAAGTACAGAACGTACGCCTGTTGAAATTACAATTACTCCTTATATTACAATAACACCTGTAATGCCTACACCGCAATACTTCTGCGAAGGCGCTATGATAAGCAATGTTAATCACGGAGAACATAATCCGAATACAATTACTTGGTACACTCATCCAACAGATGATATAACATTAAATGTTAGTGAAATATTAACATCAGGCACCTATTACGCAGCTATAACACTTAGCGATGATTGCGAAAGTCAAGAACGTCTTGCAGTTGAAATCTTTATTGATCCTGAAATGTATGATTATGAAACAGGAACTCAAGACTTCTGCTACGGCGCTACCGTTGCTAATATTACAGTTATGGGATACGGTATTACATGGTATTCTGATGAAGAATTAACCGAAGAATTAGATTTAGGAGAATTATTAACACATGGCGCAACATATTATGCAGCAAATACAAGCGGCGATTGTGCTATAATTGGATACGCAGTAACGGCTACCGTTTATGAAAACCTTAACCCGCCAACTGTAAGCAGTCCGATTGTGTTATGTTCTACTGATGATGAATTAACTTTAGCAAACGTTTACGTTCAAGGGTTAAATATCACATGGTACGAAAGTGAAATAAGCACTGAACCTCTACTGCCAACAACAGTATTAGAAGATGGCGCTACTTACTGGGTATCACAAAGGATAGGAGACTGCGAAAGCGAACGTTCTTATATTAATGTAGTTATTAATGATGAATTAGAAGTTCCTGCACCGGAAATTACAACTCCGCAATACTTCTGCGAAACAGGTACATATCATTTAAGTGATATTGTTCTTGCTCCGGGTATGAACGTCGTATGGTATAATGCACTTGAAGATGGCGAAATATTACCATTAGATACTGAATTGGCTGATGGCACTGTATATTACGCTGCTCTTATGATTGGTTATTGCGAAAGCACAGAACGTACAGCTGTTGAAGTGATATTCACAGATGAAGAAAAGATTGAACTTATTATTGAAGATCAACCATTCTGTGATGGAGCTGTCATTGCTAATATCGTTGTACCTTACACAGGTATAAGCTGGTACTATAACATTGATGATGTTCAAGAATTACCATATACTACCAGATTAATAACTCATACTTATTATGCTGAAATAAATGTTAATGAAGATTGTACGGTAACCGAACGTGTACCTGTAAATATTACAGTAGGCTTACCTGAAGAAGTAATCACACCAAGTGAACAATTCTTCTGCATAGGTGCAAATATTGAAAATCTTGAAGTTACAGGTTTCGGAGTGAGCTGGTTCGCAACTGATACCGCTACTGTTCCATTGCCTGTTACAACTCCATTGGTACATGGTGCAACATATTATGCAGCTAATGTTAACGGTGATTGCGAAAGCACTCGCGTAGCAGTTACTGTTTACTTATACGAAAATGTTAACCCACCAACATTAGAATCACCAATTGAAATGTGTGTATCTAATAATCCTGGATTAACATTAGCTGATGTTAAGGTTATCCAAGGTGTTAACATTACTTGGTATGATGCTGAAACAGCAGGTAATGAATTACCACTTGATACAGAATTGACTGATGGCGGAATTTACTGGGCTTCACAAACCGTTGGCGGATGCGAAAGCTTACGTTCTTTCGTGAAAGTAACTTTCAATCCTGAAATGGAAGTTCCGGCTCCGGTTATTCCTTCACCATTAAGACTTTGCAACTCAGGTAATATTCTTGTCGGTGACTTACCAAGCTTTGGTTATGATTTAGTATGGTACAATTCAGAGATGCATCAATTATTTGCAACTGATATTATTACGACAGGTATATACTATGTGTCACAAGTAGTTGGCGAATGTGAAAGCACTGAACGTGCACAAGTATCTATTATGCTTACAACAATATTTGAGCTAACTATCAATGTTGATCCGCAAGACTTCTGCGAAGGAGCAATATTGAGCGATATTATTGTTGATGAAGATGAAGATAATTACGAATGGTATCTCACACCAACAGGTGGAGAGCCGTTGCCAATGAACACTATTCTTGAAACTAGATCTTATTATATCGGAATGAAAGTAGGAGATTGTGAAAGCTCAACTCGTACAGAAGTTCCTGTAACTATAGGAGAACCTTCATTAGTTATTACCGAAACTTCACAAGAATTCTGCGGAAGCGCTACTATAGCCGATCTTTATGTTCTTGGTTATGGCGTTAAATGGTATGATGCTGAAGATGCAACAGTACCATTGCCTGTAACAACAGAATTGGTTAACGGCGCTACTTATTATGTAGCAAATAGCAATGGCGATTGCGAAGGTGAACGTACAGAAGTAACAGTTGCAATTTATCCTATACCAACACCTCCTGTATTGGGCGATGACGCTCTTGCTGAGGTTTGTGATGGTGATGAAATTTCTGTTGATTTCATTGTAGGTTTAATAGATGTTCAAGCTAACGTAGATTATGTAATCTATGTTGATGAAGATTGTACTACAGAATTTACAACAGCATTCAATTCAGATTACTCTGTGGCAACATCTCATTTATTCTATGTTATGGCTTACTACACAGGAACAACTTGTGGACATGACACAAATGATGCATTAGAAATAGCAATTACAGTTAATCCACGTCCGGAAGCTCCGATTATTATTACCGGCGCTGATCTAAGCGTATGCGACGGCGAAACAATCGACGAAGATTTATTGTATAGCTTAATTGAATATGATGATACAGAAGTAACAGTAGCATTCTACTTAGATGAAGAATGTACAACAGCATTTGATGAAATCACAACCGATTACAGTGTTGCTACTTCACATACAATTTATGTAACAGCAATTACCACAGCTACCGGTTGTGAGACATTCGCTGTGGATGCATTAGAACTTGTCATCACCGTTGATCCACGTCCTGAAGCACCAATTCTTATCGATGGCTCAGATCTAAGCGTATGCGACGGCGAAACAATCGATAAAGATTTATTGTATAGCTTAATTGAATATGATGATGAAACAGTAACAGTAGCATTCTACTTAGATGAAGAATGTACAATAGCATTTGCTGAAATCACAACCGATTACAGTTTAGCTACCTCACATACAATTTATGTAACAGCAATCAACATAGCTACCGAATGCGAAACCTTCGCTGAGGAAGCATTAGAACTTATCATCACTGTTGATCCACGTCCTGCAGCACCAATCATTATCGATGGCGCTGATCAAAGCGTATGCGACGGCGAAACAATCGATGAAGATTTATTGTATAGCTTAATTGATTATGATGATACAGAAGTAACAGTAGCATTCTACTTAGATGAAGAATGTACAATAGCATTTGCTGAAATCACAACCGATTACAGTTTAGCTACCTCACATACAATTTATGTAACAGCAATCAACATAGCAAGCGAATGCGAAACATTCGCTGAGGAAGCATTAGAGCTTATCATCACCGTTGATCCACGTCCAGAGACACCGATCTTGGTTGATGATGCAATGCTTACATTATGCGAAGGAACACCAATTGATATTACATTGTTGACGTCATTAATAGTAGAGCAACCATTTATCAACTTAAGATTTTATCAAGATATTGATTGTACTATTAGATACTTAGGTGATTCTATTGCAAAATACGAATATTCTCCTTATACATTCTATGCTATAGCATCAGATACCACAAGTGGTTGTTTAACTTTAGCAGAATACGCCTTAGAGATCACAATCACAGTTAATCAACAACCGGTCTTTATCACATGTCCTGAAGTTACTTTACAGCATACGACAGTACCTGGCGATTTATCCATGGTTGTAGATTATATAGTTGAGGTTGATGCTACCATGCCGGAGCCAATTCTAACTTATGTCTTCGCAGGCGATACGGAAGGTTCAGGCGAAGGTACCGGCAGCGGTTCAACATTCAATGTAGGTCTAACTACCGTAACCGTTACAGCCTCTATCGAAGGTTGTGAAAGTGTTACCTGTGTCTTTGAGATAGAGATCATTGATGGTAATGAACCACCGGAGATTGATTGTAGCGAGATCATCGAGTTATTTGGTGACGAAAACAGCATGATAATAGTCTCTACCGATCCGGGATTAAATTCATATACTCATCCTGATGATTCATGGGATGCAACAGCATTTGATGATGTAGTAGTTGACTCATTACATGTAATGATTACCAATATTACCACAGGTCAAGTATTAGTAAGTTATGAAGATGGCATAGAAACCTTAGCGGGTTATACCTTCTACTTCGGATATGATTATGAGATTATCTGGAGAGCAGTAGATCATGCAGGATTATATGCAGAATGTGATTTTGCGGTAAGAGTAATAGATACTGAGGAACCATGTATAGGATGTGATGGAGGAATCAGTTGCGAAACAATTACGAATCAACAAGGTATTGTTAATATTTGTTTAACTGCCCTACAAGAAGTTTATGTACATTACGGTATTAACTGGGATGTCACCGGAACGGATAATATAGCAGTAGCAAGCATTACTTACGAATTAACCGGAGCGACCACAGGAAGCGGCACTACATTGAACGGAGTAACCTTTAACGTAGGTACTACCACAGTAACCTGGACAGTAATTGATGTTAACGAAAACGAAAGTACCTGTTCATTTGACGTTGTAGTCAACACCCATCCAACAGTAGAGGTTGAAAACTTCATCTATTGTGATGGTGAGGAAGCCGGTGAATATACATTTGAAGGCGAAGGCACATTTGTATGGCAACGTGTAGTAGGCTTCGACTTAGGTCTTCCAGTTAACTCAGGAGTAAATACCATTCCTGCCTTTACAGCAATCAACGAAGGTTTTGAGTCTATTACTGCAATTTATCAAGTTACTCCAGTAAGTGGCACCGACTGTGTTGGCACACCACAATACTTTATGATCACAGTTAATCCACGTCCGATAACCTCAGTAGTTGAGGATATGGTTTATTGTAATGGAGTAACAGCGCCAATCTATAACTTTACCAGCAATCTACCTGCAGCATATTATGAATGGGAATTTGTAAATGAAGCAGGCAGTACCATGATACCTGGTATTCCGGAATCAGGCGATAACTTTATCCCGAGCTTTGTTGCATACAATGCAGGAGATGAGCCGTTAGTAGGAAAGTATAGAGTAAGAGCAAGCTATAGTTTTGCAAACTTAACCTGTAATGATTATGTATGGCAAGAATTCTTTATCGTTATTCTACCAACTCCAGAGATTCCGGTAGTAACCCCAGTCCATCAAGAAATTTGCTCAGGCGAGACAATAGAAGATATAGTCTTTGCAAGCAATATAGAAGAAGTTACATTCATGTGGACAAGAATATCGGGTAATATTCCTGAGATTCCTGTTACAGGCGAAGGTGATATTACGGGCATGATTATTGAAAACACGGGCTATACCCCAATCGAAGCCATTTACGAAGTTAAGGCAGTCTTGAATTATGAAGATTATCCGGCATATAACTGTGAAAGTTTAACCACACAATTTAGTATTGTCGTAGGTCCAAAACCAAGTACAGCCGATGTCAGCGACTTTGTATATTGTAGTGGAGATATTGCACCGTTGTATGAATTTACGGGTAATAATCCGATGGCATTATACGAATGGGAATATGTTAGCGGAGCAGTTATCTCCGGCATTCCAACTTTCGGTATCAATTACTTCCCGAGCTTTATAGCAGTAAATAATGGTAATACACCACTTGTATCAAATTACCGAGTTAAAGCTAATTATGGTAATTGTTACGAAGATGAATGGGTTACGTTCTCAGTAATCATTTTACCTGTACCAACGGTTACAGCAACTCCGGTTCATCAAAATCTTTGTTCAGGAGAAGAAACTGCAGCTGTTGAATTTACAAGTAATGTAACCGATGTCATTTATAGTTGGGTAAGAATTTCGGGCAATATTCCGGAATTACCTATAGAAGGCGAAGGCACATTCGAAAGTATTGTTCTTGAAAATACTGGTACAGTAGCTATTGAAGCTACCTACGAAGTCACGCCAATCTTAAATTACTCTGCATATCCTGAATATACCTGTGCAGGAACACCGACACAGTTCAGTATAGCAGTTCTACCAAATCCATATATCAATAGCATACCGGATATGATTTATTGTGATGGCGAGTTAACCCCCGGCTTTGAATTTGGTAATGCTTCAGATGTTATTTATAAATGGCAATTAATCGACAAAGATTATGTAGGATTAGCAGAAAGTGGAGAAGGTTCCTTACCACCATTTATTGCTATCAACAAGACAAAAAATGTTTTAGAAGCCATTTATGAAGTTTCCGCAATCTACAGCATGTATGGCCATGAATGTATCAGCACAACAACCTTCAACATTATAGTCAATCCGTTACCATCAGTAGATCTGAATATTGGACCATACTCTTTCTGTGTAGGCGAAGAGACCCAAGAGATAGACTTATCCGTAGAGTTTGAGAGCTTAGGTAATCCGACAGGCACAGTTTATGAATGGATGTTTGTCTCCGGAGATTATATTGGATTGAAAGAAGGTTATGGCACTGATGTCGTTCCATCCTTTATTCCGGAAAATAACGGTGTACAACAAGTAACAGCGATCTTTAGTGTTAGGGCATTGTATGAGAACTGTGTAAGTGAAGAAAAGATGTTTATCATCAATGTTGATCCGAAACCATATGTAACCAGTTCGTTACATGCAGGCGAGACTTGCTCGGGCGAGCGTTTTGATTATCAAATAACTACATCCATTCCTGTACATGTTTTGACATGGGAGAGATTGCCACACGCAGATATCAATAATAATGAAGGATCAATAGGTGAAGGAGCCTTTATTAGCGAAGTATTAACAAATACAAGCAATACGAGTGTTACAGTAACTTATTTGATTTCGGCATTATCGGGTAGTTGCGACTTCCAACATATAGCAGAGATAGAAGTAATAGTTATCCCAGATATTGATCTTAATCTTGATTCACGCTACATAGTTTGTGATGTAGATGATGTACTTAATATTGAATACGATAATCTTGGTTTGGAAGAAGCACGTTACAAACTCACCTTCAGTCATGAAGCAGTTATGGCAGGCTTTGTTAATGTAAATCAATACATAACTCTTCCAGAATCAAATATTGTTATTGATATTCCACAAGGAATTGCTCTTGGCAACTATGCAGCAACACTAACAGTTGAATTACACGGTTGTGAAAGATCTTACGACTTTATTATTACCCTTAAAACTTTACCGGTAATAAGTTCAATGTCTGAAACAGATCTTTATTACTGTGAAAATGAAACAATGGAGTTGTTTGTAGAGACTGCAGATGAAGTTCAATATCAATGGTATCACAATGAGAACATTTTAGTAGGCGAAACAGGATCTACATATACGAGTATCTTTGATTTAAGCAAAGAGGGCATGTATAGAGTAGAGGTTTCCAACGAATGTGGCGTTGTAGAATTTGTTTTCAATGTATCGATTAATCCAATAATCATTGAAAGAAAATGGAATGATGTTCTTTATATTGATAACACCGGCGACAAATACGTATCGTACCAATGGTATAAAGATGGCTATCCAGTAACACAGTACGGAGCATCTCAATATTATACAGAGCATGGAGGATTTACAGCCTATAGCGAATATAATTTGAGGGCATATAAGGCAGATGGAACATATGATGAAGCATGTCCAATCATACCAAATGACGGCAGTGATATTCAATCAGCAAATCTTATAGTATATCCGAATCCATCACAAACAGGAAGTATAGTTACTATATTACTTGAATTACCATCAGATGAAGAACCAATAGCCGATGCATATATCTTTGATGTAAATGGTAAGAAGTTGTACGAATACAAATTAGTATCACATTCTACCAAAGTACGTATAGATGTAGCTTCCGGCACATACTTCTTAAGGGTATATACAAAGAGCGGTAGTGAATTAGTTGAAAAAATTATAGTTCAAAAATAGCCGAAAAATAAATATCCGGCAGGAATTAATAATCCTGCCGGAATATTTTAAGATAAAAATAATGAATAATTAACTAAAATAATAAAGCAGATGAAAAAAAACATTCTATTATTGTTATTAATACTATTTAGTATCAATGTGATGTCTCAAGAAAAAGGTTCATATCTTACCATTTCAGGGGGTGTCGGACCAACAGGGTATAAGTATAATATGACAGGCGTCAATTTTGCTGACCCTAAATGTGAGCTCAAACTCGGCGGCCAATTAGGCGTAGGCTATAGTTACTACTTCACAAAATACTTCGGTATATCTACCGGTATTGGTGTATCTCATTACAGAACACATGGAAGATTTATGGGTGACTTTTCAGATGAAAATTACTTTTCATTAGGTAATTATACTGATAATGATCCTTTTTTAGGCCATGTTACAGATTATGAACTTAGAGTTAGAACGCAAGATTGGACAGAACAACAATCCGGATATTTTGCAGAGATTCCGTTAATGTTAAATTTCCAAGTAAAATTCGGCGAGAATGAATACTGGGGAATGTACTTTGGTCTCGGTGCTAAATTCCAAATTCCTTTCAAAGCGGAATATTCTATAATTGATGGTGATCATGAAGGTCAACCGAGAATAAATATTTCGGGTTATTATCCTGAAAGAAATTTAGAATTAGGACACTATGGTAACCCGCCCATTGCCCAACACGGCTTTGGCAAGATTCATAATCCTAGCGAAGTTCTGGCAAATGCACAAGGTGACTTAGACTTTAAATTCAACGTTTCTGCAGTAGGAGAGTTAGGATTCTTATTCTCATTAAGTAGAAGAGTAGATTTAAGTTTAGGAGCTTTCATTGATTACGGACTACTCAACATCAATAAAAAAGAGCAATCAGTAGCAATGTTTACCGGTCCTACCGAACAAGAATATACAGATTTAGCAGAAGGCTATAATGTTGCTAATGGCATCAAATACAGCTCAATGATTACAAGCGACTATGTTAATGATGTAACCACAATGTCTTATGGTGGTAAAATAGGTATTCGTATTAAACTTGGAAAATTATCTGAAAGACCAGTTCCGGAACCATGTGAAAATGATACTATATTTATCCATACAATTGAAGAAACGATAGATACAGTATATATTGAAGTACCGGTAGAAGTAGAAGTTATTATTGATGAGCCTGAATTGAAATACGATAATAATGATATTTATATCTTATTAGAACCTATTTATTTCGACTTAGATAAAGCTATCTTGAAAAATGAAAGCATTGAAATCTTAAATAAGAAAGTAGAAGTTCTCAATAAATATCCTGAAATCAGATTAGTAGTTCTTGGTAACACCTGCGACTTAGGAAATGACCCATATAATTATAAATTAGGTCAACGCCGAGCAGATGTAGCGAAGAAATATTTAACAGATCATGGAATAAATCCTGACAGATTAGAAACAGTTACTCAATCGAGATTTGAGCCTGAAATGCCTAATACAACAGAATTTAATCGTTCGCATAATAGACGCGATGATTTTAGACCGTTGTTCCCGGGAGAATAAAAATTAAAAAATGAGAGTAATATAGAGGTACGTGTCAAAGTGTTTTTTAATGCTTTTGGCACTACCTCTTTTTTTACAAATAGGTATAATTTATATTTTATAAAAAAACCGAATTATCAACTATGTAGATAGTTAGATAAATTCGGTTTTGTTTTTTGGTGTCCTTTGTTAAAATAAAATCTTTTCAATTTTAACAACTAAACCACCATCTTAATACCCTTCCTCCGATATGTAATAATGGTAAAACAATCTAAATTATTAAACTTATTTCTTAAATTACTAAGAATTACATAGAAACTTTTTCTATTTTTCTCAGTTTTTTCTCGTCCCGTTTTTAAAAATAAATCATCATAGCTTACAATCTCACCAATATTATTTACAAGTATCCTCATAATGTCACTCTCGTAAGGTGAAAGGTTATATGCAATGTTGTCGCATTCAATAGTATTGTTGATGAAATTAAAAGTAACACCCGGAAACTTAAATACTAAAGCATTCTTATTTGTTTTACCCGGTTGAATCTTTTTGCCTTCAGGGTAGATTCTCAGCGCTACATTGATTCTTGCAATTAACTCGAAAATATCAAAAGGTTTTCTAATATAATCATCACAGCCAAGTTCAAATGCTACGAGAGCATCTTCAGGAGCAGTGAGTGCAGAGATAAAAATTACAGGAATATTAATATGATTAAGCCTCATTTCTCTAACTACCTCATATCCGTTTTTTTCAGGAAGCATTATGTCTACCAAACAAATATCAGGACTGAAAGTAAGAATTCTCTCCAAACTCTTTTTACCGGTGTTAGCAATATGAATATTGTAGGTGCCTACTAATTCAAGATTTAGTTTGGTCATTTCTGCTAAAAGCATATCATCTTCAAAAAGTAAAATCTTTTTCATACTTATGCTGTAATTAAATTTTTATTATAAAGATTTTCACGCAACAAATAATAAATTATTTATTCGCAAAATTAACATTTATTTTAAAAACATAACACATATTAATTAAGTTAATCCAAATCTAAGCTAATTAATATGTTATTTGTTATTTCCTTGCATTAATAACGAAAATTTTAACTAATGTGTCGTTTTTATACTAAGATTTCAATAATACAAAACAAAAAAAATGTTAAAAATTTGTTTTCTAATATTAATGAGTCTTAATGAAGAGAAAATTGTCTTGGAAAACGATATATTTTTTACATTAGAAATTATATTGACTAAGCAAGATTGAAATTAAATATATATAATATAATGTTGATGAAAAATATTTGAAATATTATCATCAAAAATTTTGCATGTTGTAATGTGCTGAATAAGAGAACGTCTGTGTTTGTGAAGGGCTCGTTCAAATAAAAAGTTTTAAATAGATAAAAAATTTTTTTAAAGAATTTTTATTGTATCTTATTTTTATTATATTTGTGAGTAAAAAAACCTTAAAAATTAAGAGACAAAGTTAACAAATATATTTGAAATAAATTAAAATTATGAATAAAAATTCAGACTTGTTTGAAAGAATGTTGGAAATCATTAGATACTACAAGATTAAAAACGTTAGTGAGTTTTCAAAAAAATATCTTGGATATGATTCCCCAGAGAAAATCAATAGATTAAAAAAAGAAGGTAAGTATCCATCATATGAAGTTTTGGCTGATATTGCAAACAAGTTTGAAGAAATCGACATTCATTGGTTGATCACTGGAAAGGGTAATATGCTTAAAAATCCGACGAAAAGTGGAAATATTGCAGCTGACCAATTAGAAAAATATATGGATATGACTTTTCAAGAGATAGAATTTTTAAGAGAACATGTAATAAATCTTCAGCAAGAGAACACAGATTTAATTATCATTATTAAAAGTCAAGTAAAATCATTATCAAATAATACATAATATTTAATAATACACGTTATTTTACCAAATATTTTTCAAAGCCCCTTGTGTGTTGAATTTTATATGACCCATCCTCTCCTGAATAAATAAAATATGCCTCAAACTCAGGATGTATTTTCAAAAACTCAAGAGCTTTCTCTCTTCCCATAACCATAAATGCTGTTGCTACTGCATCTGCAGTGCCGCAATCATCAGCAATTACCGTTACACTTAATAATGTATGCGCTACCGGATATCCGGTTTTTGGATCAATTGTGTGAGAATACCTTATGCCGTCTTTTAAATAATACCTTCTGTAAGTGCCGGAAGTGGCAACAGATTTATCAGTAAAAACTACAATATTCTGAACATCTCTTTCAGCATTCTTATCCTCAGCGGGCTCTTCAATCCCAATTGCCCATAACTTCCCATCAGGTTTTTTACCACTTGCGCGGATTTCACCACCAATATCAACAAGAAACGAGTTTAATCCTTTGTATTTCAACAAATCGGAAAGTAAGTCAACGGAATAACCTTTGGCAATTGCATTAAAATTCAGCGAAATCTCAGGATATTTTTTGTAAATCTTGCCGTTTCTTAGCTCAACATTTTTATAACCGACATAATTCTTCAAAGAATCTATCGCATGTTGTGACGGTTGTTCATCTTTTTTATTTCCAAACCCCCATAAATTTATCAAGTTTCCCGCAGTAATATCAAAAGCACCATCAGACATTCCGGAAACTTTTTGAGCTAAATTAAATATCTTGATAAAATTGTCGTTTAACGCAACATCTTTATTGTCATTTATTTGTGAAATAATTGAGTTGGGTTCCCACAATGAAGCGGTTAGTAAAAAATCTGCCAAAAATTTTTCAACTTCGACTTTCTTTACAACGGAATCAAATGCATAATAAGTCACTCTATAATACGTTCCTTGCGTAAATCCTTCGATGATAAATGGTTTTGGACTGATTAATCTTTGAGCTGAAATAGGTAAAACGCTTAATACAAATAAAAGAATTACAAAATATTTAATGTATTTTTTTGAGAAAATCTTCATGATGTCATAATTTTATGAGTTAAACATTTTTTGTACTGCAATTAATCCTTTGATCAATGTGTCAATTTCCTCTTTGGTATTATAAATGGCAAAAGATGCTCGAGCGGTTCCCGGAATTTTAAAGAAATTCATAACAGGTTCCGCACAATGATGTCCGGTTCTGATTGCAATTCCCATTTTATCAAGAATAATTCCGGTATCGTAAGGGTGAACGCCATCTATCAAAAAGGAAATTGCGCCGGCTTTATGCTCGGCTGTACCGATAAATTTGATAAAGCCAAGCTTTTCCATTTCTGATGTACAATAATCCATCAACTCTGTTTCGTGTTTAATAATATTGTCGTAGCCGATACTTTCAATAAACTTTATGGCTGTGCTCAGCGCAAGCGCATCACCAACATTTGGTGTGCCTGCTTCAAATTTAAAAGGTAGATGATTGTAGGTTGTCTTTTCAAAAGAAACATTTTCAATCATTTCGCCTCCACCTTGATATGGCGGCATCTTTTCTAATAATTCTTTCTTTCCGTACAAAATTCCAATACCCATTGGTGCATACATCTTATGTCCGGAAAAACAATAAAAATCGCAATCGAGATCTTGAACATCAACCGGAAAGTGCGAAATTGCCTGCGCACCGTCGATTAAAACAGGAATATTATTTTTATGAGCAATCTCAATTATTTCCTTAATAGGATTAATTGTTCCGAGCGCATTGGAAATATGTGCTACTGCAATTATCTTGGTTTTTTTGCTGATTAATTTGGGTAATTCATCAATAATGATTTCTCCTTTTTCATTGATTGGAATTACTTTTAATTTTGCTTTCTTCTTTTCACAAATCAATTGCCAAGGAACAATATTTGAATGATGTTCTAATGCGGAAATAATTATTTCATCATTTTCATCAAGAAATTTTTCACCAAAAGAACTCGCCACCAGGTTGATAGACTCTGTTGTTCCTCTTGTAAAAATGATTTCCTCAGAGTGTTGAGCATTCATAAATTGTTTGACCTTAATACGTGTTTCTTCGTATTTTTCGGTTGCATGTTGACTTAATGTGTGCACTCCACGATGAATATTGCTATTTTCGTTTGAATAATAATTTACAAGTTCATCAATTACCGATTGCGGTTTTTGAGTTGTTGCGGCATTATCGAAATAAACCAGAGTTTTGCCGTTTATTTCCCTTTTGAGGATTGGGAAGAGGTTTCTTATTTGTTTCATGGTTTGTGGTTTGATAGACAGAATGACAGAATTTTCAGGATTAACAGAATTTTATTTTTAAATAACCAGATAAGATTTTTATTATGTAAATTTTGTCATTATTTTAGTTATTAACTGTTTTTAATTCTATTATTTAATGCTTTAATATCTTCTTCCAATTCTTTTAAATTTTCTTCTTTTTCCAACTCTATAAGATTTTGTTTGAATTTATTAAATTCTTCTCCAGACTTTTCTAAAGCCATTTGATGACTAATTTTTCCAGCATGATTTAATAATTCTCTCCCGTTTAATGTTAAAATAGTATCCAAACGTTCAATCCAATCTTTCATATACATTGGAGTGTGTTGTTGAGCCATAGTTTCGGCAAATGCTAGATATTGTTCAACTAATAATCCTAACAATTTCATCTCATCTTCGTCAAGATAATTTTTTGCCACAGTAGCATCCGTTTTGACAATCTTTTTATTATCTTTTTTGTCAATAGAAGACATTCCCATAAATGGTAAAGTTGCATTAGCTCTACGATAAACAATTTCTGCAGCGGTTTGATTACTAATAGCCCAAAGCAATTTGTTTTGTACAACTTTAAAAAATAGGATTGTTTTTTCATCGTTAGCATCGTAGTCAATGCTGGTTTTATATATGTCTTTAATTTTTTGATAAAAGAAACGTTCAGAAAGGCGAATCTCGCGAATACGTTCTTGTAATTCATTGAAATAATTCATCGAATTACCATTTTTGAATCTATCATCGTTTAATGTAAAGCCTTTAACAATATATTCGCGCAATCTTTGTGTTGCCCAAATTCTAAACTGTGTACCTTGGTGAGATTTAACTCGGTAACCTACTGAAATTATTACATCAAGATTGTAATATTTAATATCTTTTTCTTGAGTTTTCTCAGCAATAGCTCCATGTTGAGTGGTGTGTCGGAATTTCCGACATACCACTTCTTCGTTTAATTCGCCTTCTAAAAAAATATTTCTAATATGTTCTGTTATAGTACTTCTTCCTTTTCCAAATAGTTGTCCCATTTGTTCTTGTGTCAGCCAAACAGTTTCATCTTCGAGAAGAACATCTATTTTAATCCTCCCGTCGTCATTTTGATATAAAACTATTTCGCTTTTTTTCTCAATATTCATATTTCCCCCTTTTTATGATTAATAGTTTAATAACATTCCTTGTTAACCTTCGCATCACTGCATTTTAGCACACAAGAACTACAGTCTGATAATTCGCCGTTTAGTCGTTTTTTTACTAGATCATTTATTCGTAATGAAATGGCTTCGATCTTAATTTTGTTGATAATTTCTCCTACGAAAGCATGCAGTAACAACATTCTGGCTTTTTCGAATGAGATGCCGCGTGCCTGAAGATAAAACAAAGCATTTTCGTCTAATTGTCCGTTTGTGGCGCCGTGACTACATTTTACGTCATCGGCGTAAATCTCTAAGAAAGGTTTAGCAACAGTTTTTGCCTTGTCTGTCAATAAAATATTTCTATTGATCTGAGAAGCAACAGTTTTTTGCGCTTCTCTATCGACAACAATTAATCCGTTGAAAATCGCTTGCCCCATATCATCAACTATACCTTTGAAAATCTGCTCACTATAACAGCTTGGTGCAATATGGTTGATTCTTACGTTGTTATCCATTTGTTGTTGCTTGTCGGCAAAATAAATTCCGTAAGTTAATGATTCTGCCTTTTTTCCATTCAGATTTGTGTAAAGATTATTTCGAAGCAATCCTGCATTTAATTCAAAATAAAAAGACTTAAACACGCTATTTTCTTCCTGATTGATATAAATGGAATTAATTGCTGCTGAATAATTTGAAAGATTATACATTTTATAAAGCTCAACATTAGAGTTTTCTGCAACAAAAATTTCTGTCAACGAGTTAATAAAATAGTCGTTATTGTGGATTGTGTCATCGCATTGAATGATTTTTACAGTACTATTCCTTCCGACAATAATCAAATTTCTAATATTAGAAAAAGAGTTGTTGTTGCAATTGTTGAGAGAAATGAACTGCAAAGGAATTTCCGCATTTGTATTGTCGGGCACATTAATAAAAAAACCGCCTGTAAATGCTGCTGTATTGATGAGATTAAATCCGTTGTTGTCGTCTTTAGCAATTTTATTGAAATGCTGATTTAATATGTTTTCATCGGTGTCAAGAATATTCTTCACACTTATTTCAGATTTGATATGACCGTTATTCTCAATCAACTTTTTTGAATTGATGAGATAATATTTCGATGAATCAATGTCAACCATTTGACAGGAGAAATCATCAATTTCATGGGTTGGCGAACATTCAAAAGAATAATTCTTTTTTAAGAATCTGTCGATATTTAAGTCTTGCCAATCTTCATCTTTTTTACCTGGGAAGCCTACTTCGATAAATTCATCGAGTGCTTTTTGACGTAACGATTTTAAGCCTGCAAGATTTTCATTTGCAATTTGTTCTTTTGCGAAATTCGACAATATTTTTTTTAAATCCGACATGCTCAAATTAATTTTTAAAACCTTCGTAACCTTTTTCTTCAAGCTCAAGAGCTAACTCTTTTGTTCCGCTTTTTACAATTCTTCCTTCGTAAAGTACGTGAACAAAATCGGGAACAATATAATCAAGTAATCTCTGATAATGAGTGATAACGATAAAGGCATTATTATCATTTCTAAGTTTATTTACGCCGTTGGAAACGACTCTAAGTGCATCAATATCCAGTCCGGAGTCTGTTTCATCGAGGATTGCGAGTTCCGGTTCGAGCATTGCCATTTGGAAGATTTCGTTTTTTTTCTTTTCGCCGCCGGAAAATCCAACGTTCACGGATCTTGATGCGAGATTCTCATGGAGGTCAACTAATTTCTTTTTCTCTTCCATCATCGAAATAAATTCGTGCATGGTAATTGGATCTAAACCTTGATATTTCCTTTTTTCATCAATGGCTGTTCTCATGAAGTTGACCATGCTTACGCCCGGAATCTCAACAGGATATTGGAAACTCAGGAATATTCCGTCGTTTGCTCTTTCGTCAACGCTGAGTTTTGTGAGATCTTTTCCTTTATATAAGATTTCTCCTTTGTCGATATTGAAGATTTCTCTGCCTGCAATAACAGATGCGAGTGTACTTTTTCCGGTGCCGTTGGGTCCCATGATTGCGTGTACTTCGCCACGTTTGACTTTTAGAGACAATCCTTTGAGGATTTGTTTTTCTTCGATTGATACGTGTAGGTTTTTTATTTCTAGTAGCATATTGTTTGGTTTTTTGTTATCTTGGTGGGCTTGCTTGCCCTGTTATCTCTGTGGGTTCGCTTCGCTCGCCCTGTTACTCCGTGGGTTCGCTTCGCTTGCCTTGGTACTCCGTGGGTTCGCTTCGCTTACCCTGTTACTCTGTGGGCTTGCTTTGCTTACCCTGTTATCTCCGTGGGTTCGCTTCGCTTGCCCTGTTATCTCCGTGGGTTCGCTTCGCTTACCCTGTTACTCCGTGGGTTCGCTTCGCTTACCCACGGTTATGGAAATTCAATCCCTTTGGGATTGAGTGATTTTTATTTTTAATTTTCAATTTTCAACTATCCTACTGAGCCTTCGAGGCTGATTGATAGAAGTTTTCGGGCTTCGACGGCGAATTCCATGGGAAGTCGGTTGAGAACTTCTTTGGCGTAGCCGTTGACTATTAGTCCGATTGCGCTTTCTGTTGAGATTCCTCGTTGGTTGCAGTAGAACAGTTGTTCTTCGGATATTTTAGATGTTGTTGCTTCGTGCTCGAGAATTGCGGAATTGTTTTCTGTGATAAT
>JAJDHA010000027.1 GCA_030265965.1 Odoribacter sp. OttesenSCG-928-L07 | reverse complement strand
CTATGCTGGAACAGGTGATTATCCAGAAAAAGATGGTGGCGCTGACGGTTTTGATTGTGTCTCAACAATGGGGGTGGCAAAAAATATTCTTACGGTAGGTGCAGTTAATAAAGTGTCTAATTATACTGGTCCTTCAAGTGTTGTTATGTCTTCTTTTAGTGGTTGGGGACCTGCTGATGATGGTCGTATTAAGCCGGATATTGTTGCTGCTGGTGTGAGTTTGTATTCGTCGGGAAGTAATTCAGATACGCATTATTCAACAAAAAGTGGTACAAGTATGTCCACCCCTAATACTACTGGCTCGCTTGTTTTACTTCTTCATTATTATGAGCAAATTTATGAAACATCTATGCGCTCATCAACTATTAAGGCAATAGCAATTCATACCGCAGAAGAGTGTGGTCCTAATGAAGGTCCGGATTATATGTTTGGCTGGGGATTGTTAAACGTCGAAAAAGGTGCAAATCTGATTAATGATAATGAGGAAAAAAATTCTATTAATGAATTAACATTAAATGAAAACCAAACTTTTGAACGTTATATTAGTGTTGAAGAAGGTGAGCCTTTGAGAGCAACAATTTGTTGGATTGATCCACCTGGAACTGCAAATAATTCTCTTAATAATCGTACCCCAGTACTCGTTAACGATCTGGATATTAAAATAGTTGATGAATCTGAAAATATATATTACCCGTATAAATTATCTCCTTATTTTCCTTCAGCTGCTGCAACCAAAAACTCAACTAATGATGTAGATAATGTAGAACAGGTCTATATAGCAAACCCAAGTGCAGGTATATATAAAATAATTGTTACTCATAAAGGATCTTTACAAGGTGGTTCGCAAGATTTTTCCTTAATTACAAGCTATTTACCCGGTGAATCTTTGTCAGATGATGATCTGCTTTCTGATTTGACAGTAAGTCATGGAACTTTGATTCCGGCTTTTGATGGAAATATTACAAACTATTCTGTCGAAGTTGAAAATAATGTTACTAATATAGAAATTATTGCCACAACAAATCATCCAAATGCTTCTGTTGCTGGTGATGGAAATAAAATTCTTGCTGTTGGTAGTAATCAATTTGATATTGTTGTTACTGCTCAAAATGGAATTTCTACAAAATCATATAGCATTTCTGTTTATCGTGAGGCTTCTGATGATGCAACTCTTTCGAATCTTGCTGTAAATCAAGGTGAATTAACACCAAATTTTAATCCAAACACAACAAGTTACACTGTTAATGTGCTTAATAATATTACAAATATTGAAATTACTGGAACGGCAAACCATATTAATGCTCAAGTTGTTGGAAATGGAGAAAAACCTTTAAATGTTGGTGCTAACCCATTTGATATCATCGTTACAGCAGAAGACAATATTACAACATTAACTTATAATGTTGTAGTGTATAGAGAAGCAATATACTATGTATTATCATCAAGTGTTAATGGTAGTGGTGGTAGTATTGAGCCGATTGGTGAAATTGAAGTTGAGCAGGGTAGTAATCAAGATTATAATATTACTCCAATTACAGGATTTAAGATATCTTCTGTTTTAATTGATGGAATCAATAATCCTTCTGCTGTGGAGTCGGGGGTTTACTCCTTCGAAAATGTTACTTCTAATCATTCGATTATTGTTGCTTTTGAACCAATTGATTTTATGATTACTGCTGAAGCCGGTGAAGGAGGAAATATTGTCCCATCAGGAATAATTCAAGTTAATTATGGTGAAAATCAAACTTTTATGTTTGAGGCCTCGGCGAATTTTATAATTGAATCTGTGTTAATTGATGGAGAAAATATTCCTGAAGCTATAAGTGATGGAAAATATACTTTTGAATATGTTACTCAAAATCATAATATTAGTGTGACCTTTAAACAAAATGCAGGAATTGATGATAATGATAATACTTTAATGCTTTATCCTAATCCAACTAAAAATAAATTTGTTGTAAAAACTTCATTAGAAATAATTGGTAAAGTAATGTTGTATAATATGGCCGGTAGTCTGTTGTTTGAGGAAAATGTTCAAAATAATTCGGTAGAAATTGATCTGTCGAATTATTCTGCTGGAGTTTATTTTTTGAATGTTGAAGGTAAACAATTAAAAGTGATAAAACAATAATTACATATTTAAAATATGCGCCTGCTTTTTAAAACCTTCATTATAAAATATTATTCCAAATCTGTAAGTTTCAACGCTTAAACCCTTGTGATCAGCAACGCGCTTTCTCCAGCTTTTTAATGTGTCGGGAGAATCGTTAATATTGCGTAAAATTTCATAATCACTTTTAATTACCTGCTTTGCAATAAATGTTTCGATTGCGGAAATATTACTTTCTAAGTCTAAAGAGCGATTTGGCTTTAAACATTGAGTGTACAAATCATAAACATATTGCGAATGCGTTTTGTATCTGCCATGCCCGTGAAAACGATAATAAAGTTTTCTTTGAAATTTAAATATATTCCTCTGAAATTTATTCATCACTATAAAGTAATTTGTTGAGAAACTGTCGGATATACGCAAATGTAAACTCTTTCTCGTTTTTCTGTCTAATAAGTTCTAAAGTCATCTTGCCGTTTTTGTCGCCGACACGACATTTATACGGATTTGATGTAATATAGTTCAAAACTCTGCCGAAAGTCTCGGAGTTGTAAAAAGCCTGATTGTCTGATGAAAGAAAATGAAATTTCAACATTCCGTTTTTGAAGATAATTCTTTCGATGCCGAGCTTTTTCGCAACAAGTTTGATTTTCAGAACTTCAAAAAGATTGTAAAGCTGAACAGGCATTTTGCCAAATCTGTCAGTTAGTTTAACTTGGTATTCAGCAAAGTCTTCATCATTTTGAAACTCATTGATATCTCTGTAGATACGCATCCTTTCGGAAAGATTTGAAACGTAATCATCTGTAATCAAAGCTTCAATGTCAGTATCAATTTGACAGTCGGTGCTGTATGTGCGTTCATCGAGCATATCATAAGAATCCTCAGTAGTGTTTTCAGATTTCAACTCAGAAAGAGCCTCGTTCAAAATCTTTTGGTAAACTTCAAATCCGATATCGCTGATGAAACCGGATTGTTCGGCGCCGAGAATATTTCCTGCGCCGCGAATATCCAAATCTCGCATCGCAATATTAAATCCACTTCCTAAATCTGAAAACTCTTCAATAGCCTTGAGCCTTTTTCTTGCATCATCAGTAAGCAAACTCATTGGCGGAGCCATCAAATAACAGAAAGCCTTTTTGTTGGATCTTCCAACACGTCCGCGCAACTGATGCAACTCGCTTAGTCCGTAACTTTGTGCATCATTGATAATTATCGTATTCACATTAGGGATATCCAATCCTGATTCAATGATTTTTGTGCAAAGCAACACATCATATCTTCCATCAATGAAATCTATCATTATCTTTTCCAAATCCTTGCCATCCATCTGACCGTGCGCAATAGCAATTGTAATGCCCGGTAGTATTTTGCGTAACATTCCGGCAACATCTTCAATGTTATGAATTCTATTATGAACAAAGAAAACTTGTCCACCACGATTGATTTCGTAGTCGATAGCATCTTTAATTACCTTGTCGTCGAAAGCATGAACTTCCGTTGTAACAGGTTGTCTATTTGGAGGTGGCGTTTGAAGAATTGACATATCGCGTGCTCCCATCAATGAAAACTGCAAAGTACGCGGAATTGGTGTTGCCGACAAAGTGAGAGTATCAATATTCGATTTCAATTGTTTGATTTTTTCCTTAGCAGCAACGCCGAATTTTTGCTCCTCATCAATTATCAGCAAACCAAGATCTTTATATTTGATTTTGTTGTTAAGAACGATATGCGTTCCTATCAGAATTTCAGTCTTGCCTGCCTCAACGCTTTCGCGAACTTGTTTTTGTTCTGCAGAAGTTCTAAAACGATTGAGATAATCTACTTTTACCGGAAAATCTTTCAACCTTGTAGAAAAGGTATTGTAATGTTGCATTGCCAGAATCGTTGTTGGAACGAGTACAACAACTTGTTTTGAATCTGCTGCCGCTTTAAAAGCTGCTCTTACAGCAACTTCCGTTTTTCCGAAGCCAACATCACCACAAATTAAGCGTTCCATCGGATAAGGTTTTTCCATATCGGATTTCACATCGAGTGTTGCATTAACCTGATCAGGAGTATCTTCGTACATAAAAGACGCTTCGAGTTCATGTTGCATATAAGTATCAGGAGAAAAAGCAAATCCATCAGCAGCTTTTCTTTCCGCATAAAGCTTAATCAACTCTTTAGCAATATCTTTAACCTTCTTCTTGGTATTTGTCTTTAAATTACTCCAAATACTTGAGCCTAAGCGGTTGAGTTTCGGTTCGCGACCTTCTCCACCGGCAAACTTAGAAACTTTGTATAAAGAATGAATATTGACGTAAAGTAAGTCATTGTTGGCGTAAACGATACGCATAGCCTCCTGTTCCCTACCATTATTGATTATCTTTTCAAGTCCGGCAAATTTTCCAACACCATGATCAATATGGGTGACATAATCACCCGGAGATAAATTTGAAAGCTCCTGAATAGCATTAACTTGTCGGCGATTAAACCTATCTCTAATATTAAATTTATGATATCTATTGAAAATTTGATGATCTGTAAGCATCACAATCAAATTATCTTCATCAATAAATCCGCTATGAATAGACAATTCAATATAATTGCAATTTACAATATCCATGTCATTGCCAAGTAATTCTTCAATAATACGCTTAATACGAGTAATTTGAGTTGCAGTTTCAGAACATATATAAATACTTTTCCCTTCGCTTGTAGATTCTAAAAGATGTTCAAGAAGAATATCAAAATTCTTATTAATATCAATTTGTGGTTTTGTGTGAAACTCAAATGTTTGCGCTTCTTTAAAACTCGAATTAATTCCTGTAAGAATTACTTTGTATTCAAGAATAGATTTGATAAATTTCTCTGTATCAATGGAAAAATCATCCGAAGACTTTTCATAAAGCCTTTCAACCTGAGAGACAATCAGATCAATATCTTGAACAAAAACGATAGAATCCTCCGGTAAAGTTTCGATAATAGATTGTTTAGAAAAATCATCTTCATTATTAAAAGAAGGGAATATTGTAATCGATTTATGTTTCTTAACAGAGATTTGATCAACCGGATTAAAGCTCCTTAGAGACTCTATTTCATCGCCGAAAAATTCGATTCTAAAAGGATATTCATTGCTAAAAGAATAAACATCGAGAATACTTCCACGAAGAGAAAACTGTCCGGGTTCAACAACAAACTCAACTCTATCATAACCATTTTCAGTAAGATAATCAAAAACATCATCAAGATTTGTATCTGAATTTTCTTTAATGATGAAATTATTTTGTTTCAAGGCTTTAGGAGAAATCGTTTTCTCTGCAATTGCTTCAGGATAAGTAACGATTATAGTTTTTTTACTTCCTTTAGAAAGTCTTTTTACCACTTCAATTCGCGACAGCAAATTCAAGTTATCCTTTTCATGGATATTATTTGCTGATGCAAAAGAGTTTGGAAAATACAAAGCAGATTTTTTCTCAATGTCCCAATCAACTTCTCCCAATAAATTTTCGAGGTCGTTATAATAATATGCAGCCGTTTCCTTATCAGGCATTATCACCAAATTAAGTATATCATTCTTCATTAAAAAAGCAGAATGATACACTGCCAAAGCAGAACCGCTAAGTCCTTTTAGCATAATCCGCTTAGTTGATGATTTTACAACAGCCTCAAATTCATTAGCAATACGAAACGATTGATACAGTTCAGGGATTAGATTTTTCTTGTCAGATTTCACGGTACAAAACTACAAAAAAATAAGAGTTAAATCAGAGGAAACGCATTAAAATTGAGTAAACAATTGTCGGAATAATTGTATTATAAACCTTATTTACAACCTTATTTAACAACAAAACAACCTTAGCAGCAATGATTTACGCCCATTTATCTCAACCTTATTGCCTTATTGAGCCTACGTAATTTTAGCATATTGCATCACAAAATCATAATAATTAAAAAACATTAAACAATTTAATAACAATCTTTATGTAAATATTTTACAATCCGCCATTCTCGAAAAACAGATAATTGTTTTCAATCTTATAGGAAAATAAGGTTAATAAGGTTAGGGGGGATGTGCGTGATAAACAATTGCTATTAAGGTTGTTCTGTTGTTTTGAATAAGGTTGGAAATAAGGTTGTAAATTGTTTTATTTTGGTAAAACATTGTTTAATTACCGAATTTTTTCGTGTTAAATTAATCTCTATTTTCTTTATCAAATGTATTGTCCAAAATATTTACCACTATTTTAATGCGTTTGCCTTGGCAGGTAAATAAATATATAAATTTAATTTTTTATCTTTGCATCTTATATAGTTAATCTTTTTATTCTTTGTAATGTCACCAACTATTTTTGCATACAAAAGATATCGTTTTTTCTTCAATAGTAGAGAAGAAAAACGAAAACATGTGCATGTTGAAACAGTAGATGGTACTGCAAAATTTTGGATTGAACCTATTGTAAGTCTGGCAGATTATTACAATCTTTCAACTAAAGAATTAAAGATAATATTGAAAATTATTGAAGAAAAACAAAATGAAATCATTTATGCATGGAACAAACACTTTAACTAATAGTGTAACGTCTATTTCCAAGTTTGGATTTTGGATTTTATGCGATGACAAGGAGTATTTTATCAATTTTAATGATTATCCGGATTTTAGAAGAGCTCCTTTGGATGCAATCTTTGAAGCAAAATTTATTTCTCCGAAACAAATTCGTTGGCCCTCTTTGGATATTGATATTGAAATTGATGCTCTCAAAAATCCTGAAATTTACCCATTACAATTTACATAAAATTTCTACTAATTATTTGCGAAGTTAAGTGATATATTAAACATGATAGTCCATAAATTCGGAGGTGCATCGGTGAAAGATGCTGAAAGTATTCGTAGAATTCCATCCTTGTTGAAATCGATGGATAATGAACGTGCATTCATTGTGATTTCTGCAATGGGAAAAACTACGAATAAATTAGAAGTCATTACAAATGCTGCTTTCGAAGGAAAATCTTATTTAGTTTTGTTTGATTCGTTAAAAGATGAGCATTTAGCAGTTTATGATGAGTTACATATAGAAGATGAAAACTCTCGCAAAGAATTAATCGAGCTTTTTGCCAACTGCTTAAATGTGATTGAAACTACTGCTAAGGATAATTATTCTTTTTTTTACGATCAAGTTGTGAGCTATGGTGAACGTTTTTCGTCTCTAATCCTCGAAAAATATTTGAATCATTCCGGCTTCGATGTAAAACTTTTAGATGCCGGAAAGCTATTTTCCGCTGATGATAATTGGCGTGCCGGAAATATCAACCATTCCCTCACTGAATGGAATATCTCGAATGCAATTACCGGAAATGATAATGATTTTCTGATAACTCAAGGTTTCATTGCCGGAAATGGTTCCGGTGATTATCTCACTTTGGGTCGTGAAGGCTCCGATTATTCGGCAGCGCTCGTTGCGGTTTACTCAAATGCTTCTGAAATTATTTTCTGGAAAGATGTTGACGGAATCTACAGCTCAGACCCGAACGTGGAATGGAGAATGGAGAATGGAGAATTGAGAATGGAGAATGGAGAGTTGGGAGTGGTAAAAATTGAAAAAATGAGTTACTCTGAAATGATTGAGTTGTCGTTTTTTGGTGCTAAGGTGCTTCATGAAAAGGCTTTGTTTGCTTTGCAAGATAAAAATATAAAGATGCAAGTACGTTCTTTCCTTGATATTCATAAATCGGGAACTTGTTTCTATAATAATTATGATGAGAAATATCCTTCTATTAAAATTATTTCCGAAAATCAGATTCTTTATACTTGTGAACCGCATGAGCGCGCAATTATTAATTCAAATCATATAAAATATATTTACGATTGTGCAAATGAATGTAACGTGAATATCAGCTTAATACAGATGTCTGCTCTCAAGATTTCCTTTTGTGTCGATTTCGACGAATTTGCTTGCGATAGAATGTTGCACAATTTAGAGAAGAAGTTTAAAGTTAAATATAATAATGATATTATCCTCGTAACCCTACGGCATTATTCGCCAAATGATATTGCAGAATTTGAAAATGCCAAAAATATCATTTTATCGCAGGTATCGAGGGTGGTGGCGCAATATGTAATCGTAGAGACGCACGGCCGTGCGTCTGTACGAGAAAAATGAAATCGTAGAGACGCATAGCCGTGCGTCTGTACAAGGATGATAACGCAATATTATGACATTTAATATTAGACAATCAGATTAATAAGGCACGAAGTGCCGTCATATAATAACCCATGCCGTAAGGCTTGGGTATAAACAAATATCTATGAAAAACGAAGTAATCCGTCTTGACAACATCACAAAAGATTTCCACATGGGAACAATAACGGTAAATGCCTTACGTGGTGTTTCATTAACAATTAATAAAAACGAATACGTTGCTCTGATGGGTCCTTCAGGTTCCGGGAAATCAACATTGATGAATATTATTGGTTGTCTTGATACTCCAAGTTCCGGTCATTATTATATCAATGGACAGGATGTTAGCAATATCGGTGATGAAGAATTAGCCGCGATTAGAAATAAAGAGATAGGTTTCATCTTTCAATCATTTAATCTGTTGTCGCGACAAACTGCTCTTGAAAATGTGATGCTTCCTCAAATATATGCCGGAATTCCAAAGCAAGAAAGACAGAAAAATGCTGTTAATGTTTTAGATAAAGTCGGACTGTCCGACAGAATGGAGCACAAACCCAGCGAACTATCCGGCGGGCAAAAGCAACGTGTTGCAACAGCGCGCGCATTAATCAACAATCCGAGCCTTATCCTCGCCGATGAACCAACCGGCGCCCTTGACACGAAAACTTCACTCGAAATTATGCAGCTCATCGAAGAAATCCATAAAGCCGGAAACACAATTGTTATCGTTACTCATGAAGAAGATATCGCCGCTCATGCACACCGAATCATCAGATTAGTTGATGGGAAGGTAGTCTCGGATGAATTGAGAATGGAGAGTTGAGAATGGAGAATTGAGAATGGAGAATAAAACAAATAATACCAATATAATGCCGAAGGCATTAAACATTAGTAACCCTATGCAAGCGAAGCGCAGCATAGGGATTCACCAGTATTGCAACACTTCAGAGTCATCGCAGTAGAGTATAAGTTAGTAGTTATGAAGATATACACAAAATCCGGAGATAAAGGGAAAACATCGTTAATCGGCAATGAACGAGTCGATAAGAATGATGAAAGGGTAGAAGCGTACGGCACCCTTGATGAGTTGAACGCATATTTGGGATTGATCAAAACATTAGAAATCCCCAACGAAACGAAAGAGTTTATAGAAAAAATTCAAACAACAATATTTGATGTATCTGCGTATATTGCATGTAGTTCGGAAGAAATTTGCAAGAAGTATTCACCGGCAAAAATTGGAGTAATTGAAGAAATGGAAAAAGAAATTGATAATATTTCCGAAAAATTACCAAAACAATTTCAATTCAGTATTCCGGCAAACAATATTTTATCAGCACAAATCAATATTTGTCGAACCATTTGCCGTCGTGCCGAAAGATGTATTGCAGCAGTTAAAGAAGATTTCCATGAAAAAGAATTTGTGCTCACATTTGTTAATCGACTATCGGATTATCTGTATGCGCAATATTTGAGATTTGATGCTTCGACTTTGCCACACACAGGGAATTGAGAATTGAGAATTGAGAATTGAGAATGGAGAATAAAACAAATAATACCAATATAATGCCGAGGGCATTAAACATTAGTAACCCCATGCAAGCGCAGCGCAGCATGGCGATTCACCAGTATTGCAACCCCACTGAGTCATCGCAGCGCAGCATAGAGATGAATAATAAACCAAATAATACACCAATCCAATGTCGTAGTGGCATTAAACAATTATCATGAAAAAAATAACACTAATAATTCTAACATTAATTCCATTACTCTCATTTTCGCAAACAGCAGAAACAGTTGTGGATAATTTCATTAATTATATTTCAAAAAATGAGATATTTGAAATAGAATTTTCCAGCGAAATATTAAATGAAAATGCCGGCATTAACGATAATTTAAGTGGTACTTTGATTATGGATACATCGAGTTTTCGTCTTCAAATCGGAGAATTGATGATAATTGATAATGGCAAAGAAACTATTAATTATAATGGAGATATTAATGAAGTTACAATATTTAGTAATAATGATGACGACGAAGAGATTATTAATCCGTTTTCCTTAATTTTTAACTATAAAGAACATTTTGTTTTGCATCTTGTTTCTGTTTTTCAAACAATGTTTACAATAGATTTTTTGCCGATTGAGCAAGATACATTTATTAAACTTCAAATTGTGTTGGACAATAAAACAAACAAAATCAGCTCATTGTATCTTGTAGATGCAAATGAAACTGAATACTTTTATACAATAACTAAGTTTCTTCCGAATGTAAAAAAGGGTAGGGATGTGTTTGAATTTAATGAAGGGGATTTTCCTGAGGCAACGATAATTGATTTGCGCGATTAATTACATTTTTAATTCGCTTTTACCAACTCTGACTATCATTGGTTCCTCCTCAGTGCAATCGACGATCGTTGAAGGTTCTAATCCACCGTAACCACCATCAATAACAATATCAACAACATCTTCGTATTTTTCGTATATTAGCTCGGGATCGGTTAAATATTCCACAATATCATCATCTTCTTTCAAAGATGTTGTAACGATTGGATTTCCTAATTCTCTTACAATTTCTCTGATAATATTGTTATCCGGAACTCTAATACCAACAGTTTTCTTTTTGGATTTAAATATTGCCGGTACATTATTATTAGCATTTAGAATAAATGTAAATGGTCCAGGCAAATTTGCCTTCATTATTTTAAAAATATTGTTTGGGAACGGACAAGTATAATCGGAGATGTTGCTTAAATCATAACATATTAACGAAAAATCTGCTTTTTCTAAAGCCACACCTTTAATTTTTGCTAATTTGTTAACAGATTTAAGTTGGGTTATATCGCATCCCATTGCATAAACAGTATCAGTTGGATATATAATAATGCCGCCATTTCTTAACGTATTGCATATCATATCTATGTGACGGGAATTTGGGTTCTCAGGATACAGTTTTATTAACATAACCGTAGTGTTTACGAAAAAGGGTAAGCACATTATATCGCACCGCTACGACCACCTACCCTTGCTTTCTTCCGAACCTGGGGGAGTTCAGTGGGAGCTGGTCGTATAAGACTTACCCAAGTGACTGAGCCGGGATTCGAACCCGGGACCCTATGCTTAAAAGGCATATGCTCTACCTGCTGAGCTACTCAGTCTTTTGCTTCAAAAGCGAGTGCAAAAGTACAATAATTTTTTAATTTAGCAAGGCTTTTTGTAAAATAAATTTTTATAGACTTACTTTTTGTACGTAAAATACAGTTCTTCTGCTATTTCTACTAATAGAATTATTTTTAATAGATTGGTAGCCGTAAACTAAATAATTATTATCATACCAATGTTCTATTTTGCTATCGTATTCTCTTTCAATAATATCTTTATTGTGTTTCTTTGCTGGATAAAACTTTTCTTGAGCTTCAGAACGATTTTGTTTGTCCAAAAATTTATATCCAATATGATCAATGGCAAAATATGCATTTAAAATTTCATCATCAATAACATCAACTACAACTTTTCTGTGTGGCTGCGTAAGTGTTAAAGCGTTTTCAATATCTGTATTTGCAATCCACAATAATTTACCTTGGTCATCAAAAATATAATTAGAAGCTTGTATTGTAATATATCCGACAAACTCTTGATAGTAACGTGTATATGGTCTTCCATAAAAGTCGTAATCAGTATGTGGTGTGGTCTTATATCTTGGAGAATAGGCTTCTGTGGTAAAAATATATGAAGTAGAAAGGCTATCAATGTCATTAAATTTTATTGGTACGTGCCAAGTGAAATACACATCTTTGTCGATTTGTCTGTATGGATATAAATCCATTTTCGAAGAATTAATATTGAGTGAATAAATTCCTGATGCCGAATAACCATATCCATTTGCTGAAAAAATATTTTTCATGTTTCCGGAATAATATGCACCAATAATTGTATTTATTTTTCCGTTGATATTTCTAATTGGAGCTGCATAAGTTAAATAAATGCTGTCACCAAAATTTTTTTCAAATCTTAATTTAGAAGAACCTCCATTTAATTCGTATAAACTTAATTTATTAGTTTGTTCAGTTTTTTGAGTAATGCTTAAGTATAGATGATTCTCTTTTGGAAAATTTGTGAGAGACAATATGTTATAACTTATATTATCATTAGATGTATAAATAAAAGAACTTTGTTTGTTTGTAAAATTCATTGAAAGTAGATGCCCTCTATTCTTTTTATCACTAAAAGAAATATAAGCCACATTATTTGTTGCTGAAACTTCATTGATATACACTATATTTTCATAACTCATTGTTAGAGTTTCAGCCATTCCACTTTCTAAGTTGAATTTTACCGTCATGATATTAGTGGAATTTTTACGAGTAGTTGCGGATAACACAATGTAAATGTCATTGTTATGCTTTGAATATGCCTGAATATAGAAATCGGCAGGCAACATAAAAGAACTTTCTTTGAAGGGTTCAAGATTTACATCTAAAAGTTTTAACACAAATGCGAGAGAATCTTGTCCGGAGGATGCTGTTGAAATAATATAACACACAGCAACACCGTATTCATTGCAATTTATGGCATGACAAGGACTACTTTCAGTACTATTACTGCCAATATTAACTTCAAATCTGAAAGGGTTATCATCTTTGTTCTTTTGCGCAAAAAGACAAGAACTGATAAGCATTGAAATAATTATTGTCAGTATTTTTCTCATAATAAGCTAACTTTATGATGATAACGCTTGAGCAACATTTACAAGCAATGCATTGAATGCAGGCGAATAATATTCGTATTTGTTTTTTACATAAAATTGCACTTCTAGACTCTTTAATATCATGAAAACGATATCAATGAAGGCTGTTGCATCAATATTATCGGAAATATCTCCGTCATTTTTGCCGGTGATTACAAGTGTCATTAATTGTTCTCTTTCCCATTTTTCAAAATTAGCAATGGATTCTTGAATTAGTTTGCTATATTGAGTAATTCCAGATTGACTAAGGAAGTCCATTTTCAATGCTTGTCTGTATGTGTATGAGTTGTTTACAAAAGCCATCTTAGCATAAATATAATTTGCAAACCTTAATGGTGCAGTTTCATTTTTATTTGTTAAGATAGGAAGTAGTACGTTTTTCAACTTTTCTATTTCATCATCAACTATTGAAGAATACAACTCCTCTTTACTTGCAAAATGGTAATATATAGAGCCTTTAGCTTTATGACAAGCTTTAGCAATATCATCCATTGAGGTTTTTTCGTAACCATAATGTTGAAATAATGCGCTTGCAGCATCTTTTATTTCTTCCCTTGTTTTATCTACTTTACTCATAATGTTGGTGGTTTAATAGTTTTAAACATTAAATCTCACATGAATTATATCCCCATCTTGAACGATATAATTTTTTCCTTCAATGAAAAGTTTTCCTTTTTCTTTACAAGCTTGTTCGCTTTTAAGATTAATGAAATCGTCGTAATGCATAACTTCAGCTCTGATAAATCCTCTTTCTAAGTCGCTATGAATTACACCGGCTGCTTGCGGAGCGGTCATACCTTTTTTGATAGTCCAAGCTCTAACTTCTTTCGGACCTGCTGTAAAGAAAGATTGCAAATTTAGCATTTTGTATGCTGTGCGTACCATCCTATTGATTCCCGGTTCAGTAAGTCCGGCATCTTCAAGAAACATTTCTCTATCTTCATCATTATCGAAGTCGGCAATTTCAGCTTCAAGTTTTCCTGCAACAATCATAATTTCAGTATCAGAACCTTCAAATGATTTAATAACAGCATCGGTGTATTTGTTGCCGTTAACTGCCGATTTGTCATCAACATTACAAACGTAGAGAACAGGTTTGTCTGTGAGTAACAACATATCTTTGACATATTTTGTGTGTAATTCTTCATCGATCTCAACATCGCGAGCATTACCTAAATTACTTAATATATCTTTATATTTATTTAAAACCTCAATGCCTTGTTTTGCATCTTTATCGCCTGCAGTTTTAGCTGCTTTTTCAAGACGTTGGATTTTTCTGTCAACCAATTCTAAATCACGGATTTGTAACTCAAAATCAACAAGTTCGATATCTCTAACCGGATCAATAGAGCCTTCAACATGCGCAAGATTATCATCATCAAAGCAGCGAATTACGTGTATAAGCGCATCAGTTTGTTGAATATCGGCAAGAAATTTATTTCCAACGCCTTCGCCCTTGCTTGCGCCTTTTGCTAAACCGGGAACGTCAACAATTTCAACAACTGCCGGAATAATCTTCAAAGATTTGATAAGTTTATCTATTTCGTAAAGTCGAGGGTCGGGAACATCAATCATTCCCATATTTGATTTACTTGCACTAAAAGCAAAGCTGGTAATTTCTCCTTTATTTTTTGATATACAATTGAAAATAGTTGTTTTACCTGTATTGGTAAGACCTAATATGCCACATTTTAAACCCATATATTATTTTTTCTGCAAAGATAATTTAATTAATGGAGAATGGAGAATGGAGAATGGAGAATTTTTGATGTGATGACGTGATTGATGATGAAAATGCCAAAGTCCCCTTTAGGGGATTTAGAGGCAAAATGATGTGATAATGTGCAGATAATTATCCCGTAGGGGATCCCGAACGATGGCCTGAAATAATAATTTTTATTACAAAACCATAAAAATAAATGAGAATATATGAAAAACCCCAAGTCAAAGTAGCTCGGGGTTTATATACTAGAATGTAGAAATGTATGAAAATATCTCATTTCTTCATTTCTACATTCCTAAATTTCTAAATTAATTACGCATATAATTCTTCGAAGATATTTCTAAGTTTTTCACTTTCACGTAATAATTCCAAAGTAATAGCTGCGTGACCTTTAGTATATCCGTTTCCAACAATCATCGTAACGTCGCTACCAACGCCTTCAGCGCCAAGGGCAGCTTTTGTAAAGCTTGTTGCCATTGAGAAAAAGTAAACAACGCCCGTATCTTTTGTACACAAAATGCTTGTCATTTCAGTATCAGTGATATTAACATTGTTGATTGTAACATCAGCCATTTCGCCGCCAGTATATTCAGCAAGTTTTTCCATTGTTTCAACTGGATTTGTTGCATTTCCTGCAAATACATAATCGCAGAAACCAAGTTTTTTAAGTCTTTCGGTAGATTTAGGACTATGAGTCATTCCGATAACTTTACCTGTGATTCCAACGCGTTTTTTAGCTTCGTAGCAGCAGAGCATTCCTGATTTTCCACCGGCTCCGATGATTAATACGATATCGCCTGGTTTGCAAAGTTTTGCTGTTTGAGCAGGTGCGCCGGCAACATCAAGTGCAGAAAGAGCTAATTTTTCTGACATATCGTCTGGTATTTTAGCATAAATACCGCTTTCGAAAAGAATTGCTTTTCCATCAATGTCAACTTGATCAACATCAGCGCGTATTTCTTTGATTTTGTCAATTCTAAGAGGAGTTAATGACAAAGAAACTAAGGTAGCAATTTTATCACCAACTTTAAGATCTGTTTTGCCAACTAAAGCATCTCCAATTTTTTCTACAGTTCCGAGAAGCATACCGCCAGAACCAGTCCAAGGATTACGATGTTTGCCTTGTTTTTCAACGATTTCAAACATGATTTGTTTTATTTTCTCCTCATCATGATTTGCACGTTCTTTAATATCGGTAAAAGATGCCGAGTCAATATTTAAAGTTTTTACATCGATTAAAATCTCGTTATCCCAGATTTCATCCATGTTGTTGTCGATTTTATTTGCCGGTTGTGGCAAAACGCCCTTAGGCTCAATTACACGGTGGGTTCCGTATTTATTACCCTTCTTTTGCATAACTCAATAAATTTAAGGTTAATAATTATTTTATTTGATGATTTGATGATTTGAAAATTTGAAGATTACAAAAAAATCAAAGAATCAAAAAATCGTTTGCAAATGTAGTTATTTTGATGAGAAAAATGGAGGGAATGATGTTATTTTTTTTGAATTTATGGGGTATGTTATGTAGAGACGTTGCGCGCAACGTCTCTACATATGGATAATTATAATGGTTTCAATCCAAGTATCTCTCTCGCTTCTGCCGGTGTTGCAATTTCTCTTCCTAGTTCTTTTGCCATTCTTACAACTTTGGCAACGAGTTCACCGTTAGATTTTGCTAAAACTCCTTTGGAAAGATATACGTTGTCTTCGAAGCCTACGCGAACATGACCGCCATCAACGATTGCAGCCATTGCTAATGGAAACTCGTAACGACCGATTCCGGCAACTGTATAAGTTGCATCTGCCGGAATACTACCGCGCATAAAAACGAAATCTCTTAATTCGCCGCTGATACCACCGTTTACGCCCATTACAAAATCGAAATGCATTGGCTTATTAATGAATCCTTTTTTGTGAAGACGAAGAGCCATATCAATCATACTTTTGTCGAAAACTTCGAGTTCAGGTTTAATTCCGCGCTCAATCATACGTTCACCAAAATATTTGATTGTGTTTTCAGTATTTTCGAAAATCTCATCACCACCAAAATTTAATGTTCCGCAATCTAATGTTGCCATTTCCGGATTAAGTTCCGTTGGTTGAAGTCTCTCGTCATTAGTCATTCCTACTGCTCCACCTGTTGATGGTTGAATAATTACATCAGGAATTTCTTTTTTAATAGCGTCGATAATTACTCTAAATCTTTCTTTATCTTGTGTTGGAGTGCCGTCATCATAACGAACATGAAGATGAATGATGCTTGCTCCTGCTTCGTAAGCTGATTTTGCTTCACGAACCATTTCTTCTACTGTGTAAGGTACAGCAGGATTGTGTTCTTTAAGAACTTCTGCTCCGCAAATAGCTGCAGTTATAATAAGTTTTGACATAATAAATTTATTTTTGGGTTTTTCTTTGACAACTTTTTGGTACTACGCAAGTGCCGCTTGCTTTACAAACAACTATAGGTTCTTCAAGAACATCGGCTGCTGAGTCGGAGATATCGGGTCTTGGGACAATAACTTTTCTTGCTTCGAAAGTCATTTTCCTTGAAGAATTACCTGTGGATGTAATTTCACCGACAGCTTCAATAAAATCTCCTGCATAAACTGGTGCAAGGAATTGAATATCATCATAAGCGGCGAATAAACCTTCATCACCGTCGTTGATGATTAAAAGTTCTGTTGCAACATCGCCAAATAATTGGAGCATTTTTGCTCCGTCAACTAAATTTCCTCCGTAATGAGCATCGTGTGAACTCATTCGAAGTCTAATCATTGCTTTTTTTGTCATAATTATTTATTTTTTTATTGTTTTTTCTGGATTGTTTCGTCGCTACGCTCCTCGCAATGACGATTTCATCTTTTAATTTTCAACTTTCCATCATTTTGCTCCTCGTGTTGTCGCTATAATCGTTACACTAAGTAATCGACAAAGATTCCTTGTGTTCTAACGTTTTCAGGATCAATATCGCCGGTTTCAACGAGTTCTTCTACTTCAGCAATAACTACATCGGCTGCAGTAGCAATAATCGGATTGAAATTTTGTGTAGTGCCGCGATAGCATAAATTACCTGATTTATCACCTTTGCTCGCAAAAACAATTGCAATATCAGCTTTTAAAGGTTTCTCTAAAAGAAAATCTTTGCCGTCAACATTGATAATTTCTTTGCCTTCGGCAACAATAGTTCCAAGTCCGGTAGGAGTGAGTACTCCGCCAAGACCGGCGCCAGCAGCACGAATACGCTCGATTAAACTTCCTTGTGGACAAAGTTCGACTTCTATCTCTTTGTTGTTCATTTGGTCGATTGTATTCGGATTTGTTCCGATATGTGATGTGATAACTTTTTTTACTTGTTTGTTAGTAACAAGAATACCGATACCTTTATCCACAAAAGCTGTGTCATTTCCGATAATTGTAAGGTCTTTCACACCTGATTTTGCAATAGCATCAATAATTTTGTGAGCGGAGCCACAAGCTAAGAAGCCGCCGTACATTATAGTCAT
>JAJDHA010000026.1 GCA_030265965.1 Odoribacter sp. OttesenSCG-928-L07 | reverse complement strand
TCAAAAAAAGTCCCGGATTAATTCGCAACGATTTCCAAACAATAGACGACAAGAATCTCATCCCATTATTTGTTTCAAAGGAATTGAATAGAATGTTTTGTCTCACCGAATTATAAGGAAGCGTGTCATTGAGAATATCAGTAAAAACTCCCGGAGAGATGCTTAGCTGTGATGGTTGTCTTTGAAAATAAGTTCTCGAATTTGCCTCAAAGCCTTTTTTGTTGTCATCTCTTGCTATCCAAGTAAAGTGATTGGAAGCCTTGAATGACCGCTGATTAAAATTTTGTTCAATTAATTCATCCGTAAGAACATTGCCGTCACCATTTTCCCACGCTCCTGCAAACTTCAAAGTATTGGTCAGATAATCTTTGCTTTGGTTCCTTCTATAAACCAAGTCGCCTTCTAATTTGTTTATCGTAGAAAATGATGCCAAATTCTCACGGATAGAAATCGTATCTTCTCCCGGAATAAAATATGTAGTAACAGACTGACTATTTCTGTTGTCAATATCGTGATACCCAATCAGATTGATTGTAAATTCATCTTCGTTTTTTGCTTTTAATAGAGTATTAAAAGTTACACCATGTCCTTGATTAAAGAAATATCGGTTTTTGTTGATTTGCAGAGGTGAAGGCGTTATCATATACGATAATTGCGGAATGTTTGAAATTCCGTCTGGAATAAAAGATTGAAATTCCCTGTAGATATCATTTCCGGAATTATTGGTTTTATATGACAAAAGATGCTGTCTTTTCTTTCCGAAAAACATTGCTGTTAGTCCGCCATTCCACAGAAAATTTTTGTCAAAATCTATTCCGGCGCCTAAATCAGCCATCATTGAGTAGGTTCCTTTTGCGGCATCTTTAAGTTTAAGATTGATAGCAACGCCATCGGAGAAATCAATATCTTGGAGAGCTTTTATTGGTTGATGGTTTTCCAGAACCTGCACTGTTGCTACATCTGCGGCGCTGATGTTATTAGTTGCAATACCATATCGCCCTTGGAGCATATCCATATTTTCGATGTAAAATTTACTAATAGGTTTTCCGCGATATTCAATAGCGCCACTGTCTTTAACATCAATGCCTGGCATCTTTTTCATCACATCGGCGATAACAATATCCGTTGAGTCTTTAAAAGATTCTACTGCATAATTTATCGTATCATTATTTCCCCACATTTTGTCGGTTTTAATTACAACCTCCTCAAGTTCAATCGCTTGTTCTATTACAATAAAATCAACAGTTTGGCTCTCATTCTTAATCTTTTTGTCTTCACGTTTAACATTAAATCCATAAACACACAAAATCAACTCTTCCTCTTGTCCGTTGTAACGAATTGCATATTCGCCGTTTGCATTGCCAATGCAATAAGCAACAATAGTGCTGTCGGCAGTTTTTAACAAAGTAACGGAAGTATTAGGTACAACTTTATTATCTTTATTGTAGATTTTACCATTAATCACAGTTTGAGACAAACTGATATTAAGTAAGTTGTAACTAATAATAAGAGAAAAGAAAATGATTGCTTTTTTCATCTTAGTTTGTTAATTTAAAACGAACTAATTGCAAAGAGTTGTCCTTAGAATTTTTCGGACTTTGAAGGGAATAGATGTAACCGTTGTGGAAAACCATCTTAGAAGGCATTATCGACAAATCGTAATCATCACAAGTAAAACTACTTTGACAAACAAATTGACCACCATCTTTAAAAATCCACACGTTAAACTTGTTTCCACCTGTTTCCTCCGGCATTTCGAAAATCAGAAGATTGTCATCGGAATCTTTTATGACAGTAGCGAAAGCAGGAATTTTAATTGGCTCTTTTTTGTCATTGATTTGCGCCTCCATTTGTTTTACTAACTGCATGCGAATTTCCTTTTCCTCAGCTTCTGTAATATCTTGACCAATATTTATATACGAATTATCCATTTGGCTAATAATCTTTTTAAGATATGTTTTTTGCTCTTCAACAGAAATAAATTTTTGTTCATGTTCTATCATTTCTTTTGATAAAAGTTTTCCGGATGTATTATAAGTCATAATTTCACCATCCTTAGGGTCAGCAACAATTAAACAATTATTGATAAAGAAAATGAAAGGATATGAATTGTTGTTAGTTGCCGGTTTAGCACTTGCTAAACTTATGATATGATATGATAATGCCTCCATGTTAGATTCGTTTTTGCCTTTTGGAATCTCAAGAGTTATACCTCGTTCAGCGGCGACATCACGCGTATTTTTCCATATTATTTTTTCTTCATTTGTATTACAGTCGATAATTGCAACAAAATCCTTAGAGGTATTTTTATAAAGAACCCAGGCAGAAACTGCAATTAGATTATTGTTCATAGGAACAATATAATTCACCATGTAATTCAACTTTAATGATTTTACGTAATTTCCATCAAAGTCAGCATAATACATATTTCCCATATTATCTGCACCGGTGATATAATTATTCCCATTAATAGCTTCAATAGCTTCGATCTTTTGTATGCGTTTTCCACTACTATTATTAATTCCAAATTGTTTAACAAACTTTCCATTTTGGTCAAATAAAGAATAATAATTTTTACTTGGATAGTTGACAACAAGCTGTCCGTCAGGTCTTACGATAATTGATTTTGGACTTACTGTAAAAATCTCGTCCCAATCATTGTTTTGAGCGTAAGTGTTGTCGGGAACTAATTTCACAGTTCCTTTTTGATAAATGTCTAATAATGATTGTGCCGACAAAGTTATTGTCAGGCAGAATAAGATGTTTAGAAGGATTGATTTTTTCATTTTGTTTATTTTTAGATAATGATTAAAACTTAGATTGTTAATGCAGTAAGTTTTTATGAATTATTGATGTTTTCGTCATTGCGAGCGAAGCGAAGCAATCCAGCGAATTTGTTTTGTTTTCTGGATTGCTTCGTCGCTGCGCTCCTCGCAATGACGCTCACTGCAAATTTTATTCGTTAAATTAAATTTATACGCCACTTAACGTTGTGAATTTAGTGATTATATATTTTTCCATTTTCATCGAATATAATTATACTTGCTTCTTGTTCGGTATAAGGTTTATTGGCATCAAACTCATTAAATTCGATTTTGTAATAATATACTAATTGTTGTTTTTCTTCAGGTTTCCTCAAGAAGAATATCAAACAAAAGGCTATAACACAAGCTGCTGAAGCAGCAAAAATCAATCTGCTAAGGTTTTGTTTTTTGTTATTATTAAGTTTACTTGATATTGATGCAAAATTTGGAATATTCGCAGGAGCATTTGATAATGTATTTATTTCTTCTTTTATTAATGTAGATAAACTTCTTTGTTCGTCTATTTTTTGTGCACAATCTTTACATATTAATACATGTTTATCAATAGCAACTTTTGTTGCTGTATCTACTTCATTATCAACATATAATTGGGCTAATGTTTCATCAATACAAATCATAATTCATGTCTTTTAGAATTGTTTTCAACTTTTGTAGCGTACGCGAAAGTGTTTTTCCAATATTATTGAAATTTATTCCGCTTAATTCGGATATCTCTTTGTAAGAAAAACTTTCGCTGTAAAGAATTGCTATTTTCATTTCATTTGGACTTAGCATGTTGAGTGCTTTTCGTAGCATCATTTGTTTTTGATTTTCCTCAATGATGTTTTTGTCTTCGTATTGCATGTTTTTTATTGAAGATAAATCAGAATGTTTTTTCTTCCGTTCTAAAAAGTCGATACTTTTATTTATTGTTGCACGCAACAACCAAGCTTGAGGATTTGTGACCATATTTTGCTTTTTTGTCTTCTGAAAATACGAAACAAAAATCTCTTGAATAATATCCTGTACAGCATCCTCATCGGCAATCATCTTTCGAGAAATACTAAACATTCGTGGATAATTTTCTTTATATATTGTTTCGAAATTATTCAAATCGATAGCGTTTATATGTTAGTCGGATAAGGTATGGGATTTGTGACAAAAATGTTTGACAATTTAAAAAAATGCAAAAAAAGAGCTGTCGAATTTTCAACAGCTCTTAATATTAAAGGTTATTACATCATCTCATCTTCAAGATAGTCGTCGCTTTCGTCAATTTCATGTTGCGATTCGGCAACTAAAATTTTAAACAACAATACATCTTTTGCGATAATTTGTCCGGGTTTGACATTTATTTCGGTAATAGTACCGGCGCAAGGTGCAAGAATTTCATTATTCATTTTCATTGCGTCGAGGATGCAAAGAATTTCGTCCTCAACAACCTCTTGGTCAACTTTTACCGCGATACTTTTAATTGTGCCCGGAATTTTTGAATATACTGTTCCCGGTTCATGGGGATTGTATTTGGTTCTTTGCAAATATTTTTCCGTCAAATGGGTTTTATAAGTCAGGCCTTCAAGAGGAAGATTGTCAAGATGTTGATTTGCCTCAGGTATTTCAACCTTCTTGTCATTTTTTGTTTTCTTATTTTCTTTCTCTTTATTTTTCTCGATAACATTATCTTTCTTTGCCGACTTATTTCTTCGCCAAATGGGTTTTCTTGTTTTGGTTTCGACCTTAGCTTTAGCCTCTACCTTAACTTCGGGCATAGCTTCAGCTTTAGCTTCTTCAGTTTTCTTCTTAGCCATAATATTTAATTTTAAAATGGAGGAATGCCATGTTTTTTCTTAAATACATGAACCGATTTTTGTCCTGAAATGCTCAAAGCATGAACAAGCATGTCGCGAGTATCGCTAGGATCTATTACTGCATCAATATATCCATAAGCAGCGGCAACGTAAGGATTTGCGAACTTCTCCTTATATTCTTTTATCTTTTGTTTTCTTACTTCTTCCGGATTTTCAGCATTTTTAATTTCACTTCTAAAGATGATGTTTGCTGCGCCTTCGGGACCCATAACTGCTATTTCGGCAGTTGGCCAAGCGAAAACAAAGTCGGCTTTCAAGTGATGCGAACACATTGCAATATATCCGCCGCCATAAGCTTTTCTAAGAATAACAGTAATTTTTGGAACTGTAGCTTCGCTGTATGCATAAAGCACTTTTGCGCCATGTCTGATTACGCCGCCATGTTCTTGATCGACGCCCGGCAAATAACCAGGAAGATCAACAAAAGTAACAAGTGGAATATTGAAAGCATCGCAGAATCTGATGAATCTTGCGGCTTTATCCGAAGAGTCAATATCCAATACGCCGGCAAGTACTAATGGTTGATTTGCTACAAAACCTACTGTGTTGCCGTCGATTCTACCGAATCCGACAACGATATTAGGTGCGAAACGCTCATGAACTTCAAGGAAAGTAGATCCGTCGGCAATAGATTTGATAATATCGCGCACATCATAAGGTTGACGTGGATTAGTAGGGAAGATACTATCAATTTTGTATTGCTTTGTTAACGGCGCTTTACTTTGAAATCTCAAAGCTTTTTGTGTGTTATTCCAAGGAATATACGACAGTAAATCTTTAATTTGTTCGAAACATTCTTGTTCGCTTTCTGCGTAGAAATGTGCATTGCCGGTTATTTCAGAATGTACTTTTGCACCACCAAGATTTTCCATGCTGATATCTTCACCGAGAACGGTTTTGATAACTTCTGGACCAGTGATAAACATTTTTGATATCTTATTTACCACGAAAACAAAATCTGTAAGTGCGGGGGAGTACACTGCGCCGCCGGCGCAAGGACCCAATATAACTGAAATTTGCGGTATCACACCCGATGCTTGAGTGTTTCGATAAAAGATTTCGCCGTAACCTGCAAGTGCGTTAACACCTTCTTGAATACGCGCGCCACCGGAGTCATTAATACCTATTAAAGGTACATTGAGTTTGGTAGCAACATCCATGATCTTTGTGATCTTCTTAGCATGCATCCATCCGAGAGAACCACCTGCAACAGTAAAGTCTTGCGCAAAGATACAAACAGGATATCCGCTTACAGTTCCGGTGCCGGTAACAACACCATCACCCGGAAGATACTTCTTATCCATGTCAAAATCTTTACCCGCATGCTCTACAAACAAGTCATACTCATGAAAAGAATCAGGATCGAGGATAGCTAAGATACGTTCTCTGGCTGTCATTTTACCGACAGCCTTTTGTTTCATAACAGCTTCTTTTCCACCACCTTCGGCAGCTGTTTTTGTCCGTTTCTTAAGATCGGACCGCTTTCTGGTTAAACTCATAATGTTAAAATTATGTTATAACACGCTCAACTTTGCAAAGGTAAGAAACTTTTTTGATTTATTAATAAATTTATTTTTGTTTTGAATTTTGATGGATAGAATGACATGTGACGGGTGACGGGTGACGGGTGACGAGTGACAGGTGACGAGTGAATAGAAATATCCACAGCGGGGATTTCGAACGGTAACAGCACGCCGTAGGTGTGCGACGAAAAAACATGTTAATTCTGAAAATTATCTTATCCTGTCTATGGATTACTTCGAAGCTCCACCCTAATTAGAAACTATCGACAAAAAATCCTCATAAAACTGAAAATACCTGTTTTCCCACAAATAATTTGCAATTAAATCAAATTTCTCCTGATTGAAATTATCTTCTTCAATTGCTAAATTGTATGCAGATTGTGCTTCTTCTTTATTTCCATTTAATATGCTGGTAATAACAAATTTTGTTTCTGCTTCTTCATTTTCAATTTCATTCATCAAAGATTTAATGCGAGATGTTAATGAACTTATATTGAAACCGCAGTTATTCATCACTAAAATTGTACTTTCTGTTTCAGGATACCTATAATAATTAATTCTAAAACCTTCCCAAACACCATTATGATATACAACTTTCTGACCGTCTTCTTCTTTTAATCGAAATCCATACCCATAAGGAACAACTTTTCTTTTACCGATAATTGTAGGATTAAAAGCTTCTTCTAAAACTTCTTCCGACAATATTTTGTTGTTATATAATGATTTATCCCATTTGTACATGTCCCAAGATGTGGAATAAACTCCTTTGTCGCCGACTATTCCGTCATGTACAGTATATTCAATTGGAGCAAGTCCTCTTCTATAACGAAAAAATCCGTTTACCGAATTTTCAGTAATATTTGTTCCGGTTGAGACATAAGTATTTTTCATTCCCAAAGGATTGAAAAAATGATCATTCATAAAATCGCTGAAAGGTTTATTACTGATATGTTCTACAACAGAGGCTAAAACAGCATAACCGGTATTTGAATAATCGAAACGTTTGCCCGGAGTAAAATATAACGGCATTTCGCTTTTTGATATCATTTTAATTAATGTATCGTTTGTTGCAAATTTTTCCTCACAATCCCACTGGTTTTCGAGTAGGTACATATAATTAAACATACCGCCTGTGTGGTTTAATAATTGTTTAATAGTGACATCGTTATATGGAAATTCAGGAATATATTTTGATACATTGTCATTATAATCCAACAAACCGTCTTGTTTTAATTTCATTATTGCGGCAGCTGTAAATTGTTTACTTACTGATGCAAGTTGGAACGGCATCTCGGTAGATAAAGGAATCTTATTTCGACCGGAATTTGCATAGCCAAAAGCTTTATTATAAATAAGGTCGCCATTCTTGACAATCATCACAACGCCGTTAAACCCCGTCATTTTGCTATAGCGGCTCAAAGATTCGTCGATTATTTGTGAAGTGCGAGAATTTAATATCTGATTAACATTAAGTAGATCTTCCGATAATATCTTGTTTTGGTATTCGGGAGCTTCAACAACAATAGATTGAGTAGGATAAAATATTAAAATGCCATAAATTAATATTGTAATAATTAATGATAATATTTTAGTCTTACTCATATTATTTCTCAGCAAAATGTTAATTGGTTTAATATTTTTCAAGCAATTCGAATAGCTTTTGCAAATTAGGTTCGAGAACGATTTCTGTACGTCTGTTTTTCGCTCTCGATTCTGATGTTGAATTATTTGTAATAGGTAGATATTCTCCATGACCGGTTGCGGTCAATCTTTTAGGACTGATATTTTTATTTTCTAACAAAATTTTTACAACACTTGTTGCTCTCATAACGCTGAGGTCCCAATTGTCTTTCAATTGTCCGCTACCATTATAAGGAACATTATCAGTATGACCTTCAATTAGAACGTTGATATTTGGATTTTGCGCCAAAACATCACCCAATTTTTGAATAGCTTTTTTGCCTTCTGGCGCTACATTGTAGCTGCCCGACATAAAGAGTAAACTTTCATCCATTGAAACGTAAATCTTTCCGTCTTTTTCAATAATATCAATACCTTGTCCGTCATAGCTTTTCAAAGCATTAATAACCTCATTCTTTAAATTCTTCAATTCTCTCGATTGTTGCGCCAAAATATTATTCAGCTCTTCGATTTTTGCGTTACGTTCATCGATTTCTTTTTGAGATTTTAGAAGTTGGTTTTCTCTTTCATTGAGCATATTTTCACGTTCAAGAAGTTGATTTTGCAAATCTTGGAAATCTTGTAAAAGCTTTTTTGAAGAATTATTCATTCCGCTTGATAAATACTCATTTTCCCTTTGTAGAGCATCATATTGTCTGCTTAATTTATCTAACTCAAAAATTCTTTTTTGCAAATCTTCAGCAAGATCGATAGAATCTTGCGTTAAGATATTGATACGTTTATTCAAACTAAAAATATCTGATGCATATTCTCTATTAGCTTCTTCTGCATTTTTTAATTGATTGCGAAGTTCAGTGCGTTCGTCTTGACAAGATTTTTCAAGGTCTTTAAATTGTTTTGTCGGCACACATGCTTGAAATACAATCAGAAGAACCGATGCCACCAAAATTATTATTTTCTTCATAATTTTCAAATTTAAGATTAAACGAACATACAATCTGCAAAATTATCCGATTTTGCTAATAATTGCTCGTGTTGTGTAATTTTTTTTCAACATTTTACAAACAGAACTTATATTGTAATTTTTTCAACAAATAGATATAAAAGATATTTCAGTGATTTCATTACCTTCTTTCCCTGTAAATCTGTCACTTTTTAAAAAACTTCAACTTTCAACTTTCAACTTTCAATTAAATAAACTATCTTTGCAAACTTTTTATATTAAATCAATTCCATGAATATTAGCAGAGAAAAAACAAACGATCTTACAGAAATTATTAAGATCGAAATCGAAAGAAACGACTACGAAGAAAAAGTTAATCAAAAACTTAAAGATTATCAAAAAAACTATAACCATCCGGGTTTCCGTCCGGGAAAGGTGCCGATGTCTTTAGTTAAAAAAATGGTCGGCGGACCAGTTACAGCTGAAGAAATCGATAAATTGGTGTCAGAATCTTTGTATAATTATATCGAAGAAAATGATATTAAAATCTTAGGTTCTCCGCTACCTGATTCAACACGCCAAAAAGAAGTTGACCTTGAAAATGATGAAAAATTCGAGTTTTATTTTGAAATAGCTCTCGCTCCTGAGTTAGATATAACTCTTGATAAATCAATTACAATTCCAGAATATGATATAGAAATCGAAGATGAAGTGGTTGATAAATATATTAAAGATACTCAAATTAGATTGGGCGAAACAATAGAACCTGAAAAATCTGAAATAACAGATTATCTTTACGGAACATTTGTTCAATTAGATGAAAATAAGGAAGTTCTTGAAAATGGAATTACAGCTTCTGCAACTGTTGCAATTGATATGGTTGTCGGAAAAACAATCCAAAAGAAATTAATCGGTGTCAAAGTCGGCGATGTAGTTGTCTTTAATCCGATGAAAGCCTTGAAAAACGAAACTGAAGTTGCAGCAATGTTAAATATTGATAAGGATATTGCTAAAGATATGAAATCGGAATTTAATTACACGGTTGAAAAGATTACTCGTCGTACCCCAGCCGAATTAAATGAAGAATTCTTTAAAAAAGTTTTCCCTCAAGCTACAATTGATTCGCGTGCAGAACTTGAAGATATGATTAAAAAAGATACAAAAATATCTTTAAACGCTGAAACTCAAAGAAAATTCATGCAAGATGCAATCGATATCTTAATTGAAAAATTCGATTTCCAATTGAATGACGAATTTATGAAAAGATGGATTCTGGCAACTAATTCTTCATCAGAAAACAAAGTTACTCCTGAAGAACTTGATGAACAATATCCAAAATATGTAAAAGGTTTGAAATGGCAAGTGATTGAAGCGCTTATCGAAAAGAAATATGAGCTTAAAGTTACAAAAGATGATATCAGAAATCATTTGATGGAACTTTTCTTGGGACAAACTGCCGGAATGCCTGAAATGGAAGAAAGAGCAAATGAATTTGTGGATAAATTTATGTCTAATAGAGAAAATACAGAACAAATCAGAAGTATTTTCGATCATTTGATGGAACAACAAATAGTCAGTTTACTTAAAGAAAAAGTAAATGTGGATGTGAAAAATATTTTATATAAAGATTTTATTGAATTAATGTATGGAAAACAATAAAATGAAAGACGAATTTCGTAAATTTGCAATATATTCGAAAGGGATAAGTAGCAATGCTTTAGATAGTTATGCTGCAACATCGATGAATTATATTTCACCAACAATTATTGAAGAACGCCAATTGAACGTTGCTCAAATGGATGTGTTTTCAAGATTGATGGTTGACAGAATTATTTTTCTTGGTGTTCCTATTGATGATTATGCGGCAAATATTATTCAAGCGCAACTCCTTTTCTTGGAATCGGTTGATACAAAAACTCCAATCTCAATATATTTGAATACTCCGGGCGGCTCTGTTTATGCAGGACTTGGTATTTACGATACGATGCAATATATTGATTCCGAAGTGCATACTATCTGTACCGGAATGGCAGCATCTATGGGCGCTGTTTTATTGTGTGCCGGTGAAAAAGGTAAAAGAACAGCTTTACCTCATTCCCGCGTATTAATTCACCAACCTATGGGTGGCGCAAGAGGTCAAGCTTCTGATATTGAAATAGAAGCTCGCGAAATAGCTAAAATTAAAGAAGAACTTTATAGAATCATTGCAAATCATTCTGGTCAAACCTATGACAAAATTTGGCAAGATGCTGATAGAGATTATTGGATGACAGCAGCTGAAGCTAAAGAATATGGAATGATTGATGAAGTTTTGGTAAAACAACATAAAAAGTAAATGGATAAATGTTCTTTTTGCGGTAGAACACGCGATGATGTAGCAATGTTGTTTGCAGGTAATAAGGCTTTTATCTGTAATGACTGTATAGAAAACGGTTATACCATTATTGAAGAATATGCTCTTGAGGAAAAGACAAAAAAATTCGATAATAAAAAAATAAAACTTTATAAACCTTTGGAAATAAAAGAGTTTTTAGACTCTTATGTTATCGGTCAAGATGCTGCTAAAAAAACGATTTCTGTTGCAGTTTATAATCACTTTAAAAGAATTCAAAAGAGTAAAGATTCGGAGTTAGAGATTGATAAATCTAATGTGATTATTGTTGGTCCAACCGGAACAGGAAAAACTCTAATGGCGCAAACTATTGCAAAATTGTTGAATGTTCCGTTCTGTATTGCAGATGCAACTGTTCTCACAGAAGCAGGTTATGTTGGCGAAGATGTCGAAAATATTCTCACACGATTATTGCAAGTTGCTGATTATAACGTTGATGCTGCCGAAAAAGGAATTGTCTTTATTGATGAAATAGACAAAATTGCGAGAAAAAGTGATAATCCTTCAATTACGCGCGATGTCTCCGGTGAAGGTGTTCAGCAAGCTTTGTTGAAATTACTTGAGGGAACAATCGTTAATGTTCCTCCTCAAGGCGGTCGCAAACATCCGGAGCAAAAATTTATTCAAGTTAATACGAAAAACATTTTGTTTATCGCCGGCGGCGCTTTCGATGGAATTGAAAAAAGAATAGCTGCACGACTTAAACATAATGTTGTTGGCTATAAAACTTCCAAAGATATTGCAATAGATAGAGATAATATGTTGCAATATGTTTCTCATCAAGATCTAAAAGCTTACGGTTTAATTCCGGAAATTGTCGGTAGATTACCAGTAATAACTTATCTTGAAGAATTAGATGCGGCAGCATTAAGAAATATTCTTACCGAACCAAAAAATGCTATAATTAAACAATTTGTCGAGTTGTTTAAATTAGATGGAATAACACTTACTTTTGACGACGATGCTTTGGATGCAATAGTGGAAACAGCTCAGGAACTGAAGATTGGCGCAAGAGGATTACGCTCTTTGGTTGAAACAGTACTAAACGATGCTATGTTTGAGCTTCCTTCAGATAAAAGTGTTAAAAAACTCAAAATTACTAAAGAGTACGCAAAAGATAAGTTGCAAAAAATCAATGCAATTAAACTTGCAAATTAATTTGGCATGGTTTTGGCTATTGCTGCTGCCATGAAAAAAAATCTTTTAATATTATTTCTGTTGTTTACTTGTCGATTTCTTTCCGCACAAGATATTGATAGCCTTATAATAGCAAAAGCTGAAGTTAATTCTGGAGATACATTGATACAAATGAGTTTGCCGGGTGTTACTATTTATCCTGAGAAAATATTTAAAAACAATCGTGAGTATGTGCAATATACTCGTTTGATGCATAATGTAAAGAAAGTTTATCCGTATGCAAAACTTGCGGGCGAAAAACTTAAATTATACGCACCAATCCTTGATACCTTAGAAACAAAAAGAGAGCGCGACAAATATTTCGATATTATTGAAGATGAATTATGGGCTGAATATGGTTCCACCCTCAAAGATTTTACAGTAAAACAAGGTGCAATCTTAATAAAATTAGTCGATAGAGAATGTCAACGCAGCACATACCAAGTTTTAAAAGATTTCCGAGGTGGTTTCTCCGCCTTTTTCTATCAAGCCTTCGCCCGAATTTGGGGCTTCAATCTTAAAACAGAATACGACGCTAACGGTGCAGATGCCGATATTGAAGATATCGTTATGCGCATCGAAGCGGGAGCGATATGAATGGAGAATTGAGAATGGAGAATTGAGAATTGAAAACGTGAACTCGTAGCGTCGCACGGCCGTGCGACGCCAAACGCACAACATCCCAACATTCGTCAGGAAACCCCGAAAATTCACCGCCAATATTCCAACCCCGAAGCCCCGCACGCCGTAGGTGTGCGACGAATAACAATCCATTTCTTTCACATTTTCACCCATGTTAATAAATTGTTGTTAAAATTTTTCTTAAAAAAGAATAAAAATCCTATCTTTGCGACGTGTTAATTAAAATATTCATTAAAAAGTCGTTATTGTGAATTCTATTCTTATCGTTTCTGTGGTGGTTTTAACCCTGATAGGGGTTGTCTCCGCTATTATTTTGTACATCGCTGCAAAGAAATTTTATGTCAAAGAAGATGAACGTATCCCGGTTGTTTTAGAACTCTTACCGGGCGCAAACTGTGGCGGTTGCGGATTTACCGGCTGCAAAGCACTTGTCGAAGCAATGATAGCAAAAGGTGATATGACCGGATTTAGTTGTCCGGGTGCCGGCAATGAAACAATGGATAAAATTGCTGAAATATTAGGCTTAGTTGCTGAAAAAACTGAACCTAAAATAGCAGTTGTTCGTTGCTCCGGCTCTCGCGAACATGCTAAACAAAAGTTAGCTTATGAAGGTATCTCTTCTTGTTCTTTCGCAAACTCAATCAGCGTTGGCGAAAGCGGCTGCAAATACGGCTGTCTTGGTTATGGCGACTGTGTAACAAGCTGTAAATTCGATGCCATCTACATTGACGAAGAAACCGGATTACCCGTTGTTTCAGAAGAAAAATGTACAAGCTGCGGAGTGTGTGCAAAATCTTGTCCGCGACATATTATCGAAATTAGAAAAAGAGGTCCGAAAAATCGTAGAGTATTTGTCTCATGTATCAATGAAGAAAAAGGTGCGGCAGCAAAAAAGAATTGCGAAGTTGCATGTATCGGATGTAGTAAATGTGTAAAAGTTTGTACATTCGAAGCAATAACAATCTCAAATAATCTCGCATATATCGATCCTGATAAATGTAAACTTTGTTTGAAATGTGTTTCAGAGTGTCCGACAGGAGCAATCTTATCCGTTAATTTCCCTCCGAAAAAGATAGTAGAACAACCAGCTGCAAAAACTGAAGTTGTTGATGTTATTAAAGACAATGTTATTGGTGATGTTGTGATTGAGAAGATCGAAACTAAAGTTGAAGATAAATAAAACTAAAAAATCTTGCAATAACAATCATTATGGTCAAACGATTATTTATATTCTTATTTATTTCTCAATGTGGATTGATGTATGGTCAAGTGCAAAAAAAAGATTATACTTCATTTCCTATTTATGGAAAAAATAAAGATATAGCGTATAGTTTTATTGCAGAAGTTGGACTTTCCGGCGGAATGCGAATTGATCCCGGGATAGATTTGACTTCAGATGCCTTTTGTGAGTCTTTGGTTGTTATACACAATGTCGTTTATAAACAAAATACTTTGTTAGGAATTGGTCATGGATTTGGAATAAGATTCTTTTTTTATTGGGGTGGAAATGTCTTTTTTAATTTCCGACACTATTTTGGTTCAAATGATGAAAAATTTCGCCCAATGATTGATGCATCACTTGGAGCATTGATTGTAAAAAGATCAGAATTTTTTAATGAGAAAGAAGATTGTTTTGTTGTTCCTACTGTTTCTTTTGGTGGAGGGTTCAGAGCGGGACATTTTTCTTTAAATGCCGGACTGCGCTATAATCTGTATAAAGAAAATCCAGTATACGGGTCATTATATACCCAAATGCTTGATTTATACTTACAGTTTGGAGTAATATTTTAAAAGGTTGAGAAATATATCTTAATGAGTAATCTGTAGATAGAAGTTATTAAAAATAAAATTTAATAAATATGAAAACGTTTAAATTGGGAGGTGTTCATCCCGAAGAAAATAAATTGTCAAGCGGATCGGCGATAGAAATATTCCCGGTGCCTGAAAAAGTTTATATCTCTTTGTCGCAACATCTCGGAGCGCCGGCAGTGCCAATAGTTGCAAAAGGCGATAAAGTTAAAACTGGAGATCTAATTGCTAAAGGAGAGGCTTTTATTTCTGCAAATATTCATTCTTCTGTCTCCGGAACTGTAGAGAAAATTGATGAATGGATAGATACCGGCGGCTACAAAGTTCCTCATGTCATTATTAATGTTGAAGGTGATGAATGGAACGACTCTATAGACAGATCAACGGAATTAGTTAAGGATATAAAATTAACTTCTGAGGAGATAATCCAAAAAATTAAAGAAATGGGTGTCGTCGGACTTGGTGGCGCTGCCTTCCCAACTCACGTAAAATTTATGATTCCGGAAGGTAAAAAAGCAGACTCTCTTATTATTAATGCTGTTGAATGTGAGCCTTATCTAACATCCGACCACAGACTTATGCTCGAAAGACCAAACGAACTTCTTATTGGTACGCAAATATTAATGAAAGCTCTGAAAGTTGAAAAAGCATATATCGGCATTGAAAATAATAAAAAAGATGCTATTGAGCTGTTGTCAAGTTTAAATTATTCCGGAATTGAAATAGTTCCACTTAAAGTGAAATATCCTCAAGGAGCTGAAAAACAACTGATAAAAGCTGTGTTGGGTAGAGAGGTTCCTTCCGGTAAATTACCAATAGATATTGGTTGCGTTGTAAATAATTCCGGTTCCACTTTCGCTACTTATGAAGCGGTCCAAAAAAACAAACCTTTGTTTGAAAGAGTTGTTACCGTGACAGGAAAAACCGTCGGTCATCCTTCCAATTTCTTGGTTCGTATTGGCACGCCAATCGGTGCATTGCTCAAAGAGGTTGAAGTTAATATGGATGAAATAGGAAAAATTATTTCCGGCGGACCAATGATGGGTAAAGCAATAATTTCTTCCGATGTTCCTGTTTCTAAAGGAACTTCCGGAGTTTTGCTGATGCATGAAAACGAAAGCCACAGAGGTGAAGTTCGAAACTGTATCAGATGTGCAAAGTGTGTTGAAGCTTGTCCGATGGGATTAGAACCGTACTTAATTGCTGCTGTTGCTAAGAACGAACTGTGGGATGAAGCCGAAAAAGCATATGTTATGGATTGTATGGAATGCGGATGCTGTCAGTTTACATGCCCGTCGTATCGCCCTTTAGTTGACTACTTAAGAGTAGGTAAGAGAAATGTTGGTCAAATTATTAGAAATAGAGCTAAATAGAATATTATGAGTTTATTAAAAGTATCAGGGTCGCCGCATGTTCATGGCAACGAGTCTGTCGAAAAAATAATGAAGTACGTTTGTTTGGCATTACTGCCAACAATTTTGGTAGCAATCTATTGTTTCGGATTAGGAGCAATAAAAGTACTTCTGATTGCTATCATCTCTTGCGTATTCTTCGAATGGTTTATCGGAAAATTTATTCTAAAAACCAAATCAACGGTTAAAGATTATTCCGCAATGTTGACAGGAATTTTACTGGCATTAAACGTACCGAGTTCATTGCCGTGGTATATGATTGTCATCGGTTGTTTTGTTGCAATTGCAATTGCTAAGATGGCTTTCGGCGGATTAGGAAACAATATTTTCAATCCGGCTTTAGTAGGAAGAGTTTTCTTGTTAATTTCTTTTCCGGTGCAAATGACAATGTGGCCAAAACCTTTTGCATCTGCAAGAATGTTGTTCTTCAATGGATTTAATAAAATCGATCAAGAAATTGTTGATGCTGTTACCGGACCTACGCCATTAGGAATTTTGCAAAATGGAGGTGCAGATGCTATTCACAGTAGTAATTATGCCGATTATGTAATGGGATTCATGGGTGGCTCTATCGGTGAGATTTCTGCCATTGCAATTTTATTAGGCGGAATTTTCCTTTTGTGGAGAAAAATAATTTCATGGCATATTCCTGTTTCGTTTATTCTTACATCTTTCTTATTTGCAGGAGTATTATGGTTGGTAGATCCGACACGATTCGCCGATCCTTTATTCCACATTTTAACAGGAGGCTTAATGCTTGGCGCATTCTTTATGGCAACGGATATGGTTACTTCGCCAATGACTCCGAAAGGAATGCTGCTCTTTGGTTTCGGCTGCGGATTAATTACTATTCTGATACGTTCATTCGGTGCGTATCCCGAAGGTGTTTCGTTCGCAATACTTATTATGAACGCTTTTGTACCATTAATTAATAAAGGATTTAAACCTAAAAGATTCGGAAAGGAGGTGAAACATGGCTAAACTAAAATCAACATTGCCTAATATGGTGATTGTATTAGGATTGATTGCAGCAGTAACTTCATTATTGCTTGCTTATGTTTATACAATTACAAAGGAACCTATTGAACAAGCGAAGTTGCAGAAGTTGAATGCTGCTATCGGCGAAGTAGTTCCCGGTTTGAATAATTTTAAAGAATATAAAGTAGCGCAACTTGCTGAAGATGGATCGGTGATAGATTCATTAACTTTTTATGATGTTTATAAAAATGATGAAATTATCGGAACAGCAGTTCAATCTTATGATAAAGGTGGTTTTAACGGATTGATAAAAGTTTTGGTTGGATTTGATAATACCGGCGAGATAATTAAAAGTTTACCTTTAGAACAGGCTGAAACTCCCGGTCTTGGAGATAAATTAGAAAGAAGTAAATCGAACTTTGCAGCGCAATTCGATGGAATGAATCCTTCAGAAACCAATATCAAAGTTAAAAACGACGGAGGACAAATTGATGCCATAACAGCAGCAACAATCTCGTCGAGAGCATACTGCCGAGCAATTCAACTTGCTTACGATTCATATACAACTAATAAACAAACAAACGAAGAAGGAGGTAATGATGAGCCAATTGAATAATTTTACAAAAGGATTATTAAAAGAAAATCCGCTACTTGTTCTTGTTCTCGGAACATGTCCTGCGTTAGCAGTAACAACATCGGCGATGAATGGCTTGGGAATGGGACTTGCAACTACTTTCGTCCTCCTGATGTCTAATATTTTTATTTCTTTACTAAAGAATGTCATTGCCGACAATATTAGAATTCCGGCGTACATTGTTGTAATTGCAACATTTGTAACAGTTGTCGATTTAATGATGAAAGCATACATTCCTGACTTACACGCGCAACTCGGGTTGTTTATCCCGCTTATTGTTGTAAACTGTATCGTTCTCGGTCGTGCCGAAGCATTTGCATCAAAAAACAATGTCTTCTCATCAGCAGTTGATGGCTTGGGAATGGGTTTCGGGTTTACTCTTGCGCTTGTAGTCTTAGGATCTATTAGAGAAATTTTAGGTTCATTGTCAATTTTCGGATGGAAATTTGCTGCCGGCGACGGAGCTTTATTATTCGTATTAGCACCCGGTGCTTTCATCTGTCTTGGCTTCTTGATGGCTTTAACAAACAAATTGGTTAAAAAAAATAAATAGCAGAATATCATGGAATACATAATTATAATCATAGCTGCAATCTTCGTTAATAACGTTGTATTAGCACAATTTTTAGGAATATGTCCTTTCATCGGAGTTTCACGAAAAGTAGAAACAGCATTAGGTATGGGAATGGCGGTGCTTTTCGTCATGACTTTAGCTACGATAGTAACTTGGGTTATTAACACTTATGTTTTAAAGCCTTACGGACTTGATGATTTTCTTCAAACCTTGAGTTTTATTCTTGTTATTGCTGCTTTAGTTCAGATGGTTGAAATTGTTTTAAAGAAAGTTGCTCCTGCGCTTTATCAAGCATTAGGAATCTTCTTGCCTTTGATAACAACTAACTGCGCCGTACTTGGAGTTGCGCTATTAACAGTTCAAAAAGAATATACATTAGGTCTCGGCGTTACTTATGCAGCAGCAACAGCTATCGGTTTCGCATTAGCTCTTGTAATTTTCGCCGGCATAAGAGAACAACTTGATAAATCAGAAGTTCCCAATGGTATGAAAGGCACGCCGATAGCATTAGTCACAGCAGGTTTGTTAGCGATGGCATTTATGGGATTTTCGGGATTGGTGTAGAGAAAAATTTAATTATAATTTCTACGCACAACTTTTTTGTAGATATATAAATACGAAATAATACGGCTAAATC
>JAJDHA010000025.1 GCA_030265965.1 Odoribacter sp. OttesenSCG-928-L07 | reverse complement strand
AGTTGTCGAAATTCTCGGAATGCCCGGCGACAATAATGTTGAGATGTTGTCAATCCTCGTCAATAATGCATTTCCTGTTCATTTTCCAAAAGATGTTGAAAAGGAAGCTGGTAAAATTTCAAAAAAGATAAGCGATTCCGAAATTAAGAAAAGGAGAGATTTTCGTAATACGTTGACTTTCACTATCGACCCCTCTGATGCAAAAGATTTCGACGATGCATTGTCGCTGCAATTTCTTCCAAACAACGAATACGAAGTTGGAATACATATTGCCGATGTTTCGCATTATGTTCATCAAAACACTATAATTAACGATGAAGCTTATGATAGAGGAACTTCTGTGTATCTCGTTGATAGAACAATCCCGATGTTGCCGGAAACTTTATCGAATGAACTTTGTTCACTTCAACCAAATAAAGATAGACTTTGTTTCTCCGCAGTTTTTGTGCTTGATGATGAGGCAAAAGTAAAAAAAGAATGGTTCGGAAAAACCATCATTCATTCGGATAGAAGGTTTGATTACGAAGAAGCACAAGCAATTATCGAAGGCAAACAAGATGAGTATTCGAAAGTTATGCTCACACTCGACAGACTTGCAAAAAAACTTCGCGAAGAAAGATATAAAAAAGGTTCTATTGATTTTGGTTCGGAGGAAGTAAAATTCAAGCTTGATGAAAACGGAAAGCCGATTGAAGTATTCTTCAAGGAATCCAAAGATTCAAATAAATTGATTGAAGATTTTATGCTTCTTGCCAACAGAAAAGTTGCAGAATATATTGAAAGGTTTAAAAAAGGTCCACAAGATGATTCAAAACCTTTTGTTTACCGTATTCACGATAAACCGAATGAATCAAAACTATTGCAATTTTCCGATTTCATCGGTAAGATGGGATATAAATTAAATCTTTCTAATCAGAAAACAATTTCGAGTTCGTTAAATAAACTTTTTACGGAAATAAACGGCAAAGGAGAGCAAAACATGATTGAAACAATCGCTGTAAGAACAATGGCTAAGGCGGTTTATTCCACCAAAAATATTGGGCACTACGGATTAGCTTTCGATTATTATACTCATTTCACTTCGCCTATTCGTCGTTATCCCGACTTGATGGTTCACAGACTGTTATACTCATATCTTAACGATAAAAAATTCACTACCGACCGTGAAGCTTTGGAGGAGGAATGTATCCATTGCAGCGAAATGGAACGCCGCGCTACCGATGCCGAAAGAGATTCTATTAAATTGAAACAAATGGAGTTTATGGCAGACCATATCGGCAAAACTTTTACTGGAATTATTTCCGGAGTTTCAAAATGGGGACTTTTTGTTGAGCTGGATATTTGCAAGGCAGAAGGTTTGGTTCGTATTGAAGATATGAAAGATGATTTCTACTATCTTGATGAAGAGAATTATCAGGTTGTCGGTCATCATTACGGAAAAGTTTATAAACTAAGTGATTCTATAAATGTTGTTGTGAAAAACATTGATTTGCAAAAGAGACAAATGGATTTAGCTATATCTGAAAAATAAAATGTTATCATGGGTAAAAAAATGAGGAGAAAAAATAATAGTAAAAATTTACTTTTAGCAATTTTATCTGGATTATTATTGGCGCTTGCGTGGCCGACGTACGGTTTCTCTCCGTTGATATTTATAGGTTTTGTGCCTTTATTATTAATTGAAAGAGATTTAGTGCAATATGTACGGAAATATTCTTGGCTGTTGCTCCGATATTCGTTTGTCGCCTTCCTCATCTTCAATTTCGTAACCTGCTGGTGGATAGGAAAAGTTGCCTTAGCTGCCGGACTTGCATCTTGCTTGCTGAATACTATCGTGATGACTTTCTTCTTTCAAGTTTATCACATAATTAGAGTTAGCATTTACGACAACAAAAGTTACGGTCAATGGATATTGATCCCTATTTGGATATGCTTCGAATTTATGCATTATAATTGGGAGGTGAATTTTCCATGGTTAAATTTAGGAAATGTTTTTGCCACTTCGATAAAACTGATTCAATGGTATGATATCACAGGAGTTCTCGGCGGCACTCTATGGATATTACTCGTAAATGTTTTTGTGTTTAAAGCAATTGATAAATGGTATCGGGTTGATAAACAATATGCAATACTTGGAAAGAGATTACTGATTCCTTTAGCAATAATTATTGTGCCGATAGTATTTTCAATAATTAAATTTTACACTTATAAAGAAGAAGAAAATCCGGTTACTGTTGTTGTATATCAACCGAATAGCGATCCGTTTAACGAAAAATTCTCGTTGTCGGCTAATGAATTTATCGACAGATTATTCATTGACATGCAGGATATTCTCGGCGATGATGTCGATTTGATTGTTTGTCCAGAGACAGCTTTGCAAGCACAACTTTGGGAACATGAATTAGACAATTCACCATATATAGCACGAATTAGAAAAGGAATAGAGGCTAAAGCGCCAAATGCTGCAATGATAATGGGCGCTTCTACATACAAATTATACAAAGAAGGCGAGGAACACAAGCCTTATACAAAGAAATTCAGCAACCACGAGGTGTATTACGATGCTTATAATACAAACATTTATATAGATAAAACAAATCAACTTCAAATTTATCATAAGAGCAAACTTACTCCCGGCGTCGAAATAATGCCATACATCAGATATTTAGGTTTCCTTGAAAAATTAGCTTTAAACCTTGGCGGTACAGTCGGATCGTTAGGCTATGATGATGATCAAATGCCGTTTGTGAATGACGATATGAGTATCCGAATTGCACCGATGATTTGTTACGAATCGATATTTGGTGAGCATGTTACAAAATTTGTGAGAGAAGGTGCAAATATGATAAGCATTTCCACAAACGATGGTTGGTGGGGAAATACGCAAGGACACAAACAGCATTGTGCTTATGCATCCTTGCTTGCAATTGAAACGCGCAGAAGCATTGCCCGATCGGCAAATACCGGAATTTCGTGCACTGTTAATCAAAGAGGAGAGATTTCAAATGCAACAGAATATTGGGTGCCGGCAGTTTTCAAAGATGAGATAAATCTAAATTGCAAAAAAACGTTTTATGTAAGATATGGCGACTATATTGCGCATATTTCGTTAATAATTTTAGTTGCTTTAACTATTGTTTCGATTATTAATGGCTTGGTTTTGAAGCGTGTGAATAAGAAAATGGAGAAATAGATAGGATGACAGAATTTACAAAAAAGCCGATAGTCGATTTATTAAGTGGATGCGAAAGATTAAAATGAATTACATATTGTCTATTTCAAAAAAAGTTATATTTTTGCAAAGTTAAACTTTGAAATATCATGATAATCCAAAGTTAAACTTTGAATTATCATATAACTATCGAATAAAATATTGTAATCATGTATAATAGAAAACAAGCATTTATTGGTGCAGGAAACGAAAGCATATTCTTTTGGGGAGCAAGACAAACGGGTAAAAGTACTTTACTTAAAATCCTATATCCAAATGCTTTGACTTATGATTTACTGCTTTCAAGAGTATACAATGATTTAATAAAATACCCAGATAGCTTTATAGAAACAGTTTTAGCAAATTTAGACAAAACACCTGTAATTATAGATGAAATTCAACGTTTGCCAAATTTACTCAACGAAATTCAATGGTTAATAGTGAACCATAATGTTCGTTTTATTCTAAGTGGTTCAAGTCCACGGAAAATCATTCGTTCTGGTGCAAATTTATTAGGTGGCAGAGCTTTACGATATGAACTTTACCCATTAACTTACTCAGAAATTCCAAATTTTGACCTGATAAGAGCAATCAACCATGGGCTTTTACCACGACATTATGATTCTGCAAATCCCAAAAGATTAATTGCTTCATATATAGGGAACTACCTTCGAGACGAAATCGTAGCAGAGGCAAAAATCAGAAATGTTGAAGTGTTTTCACGTTTTTTGGAAGCAGCAGCATTTACAAACGGAGAGATGGTTAATTACACTAATATTGCTGCCGATTGTGGTGTTAGTGCGACAACCATAAAAGAGTATTTTCAGATTTTGCAAGACACATTACTTGGGCGATTTTTACCTTCATTTCAGAAAAAGCCCAAACGAAAGGTAATACATGCGCCAAAATTTTATCTTTTTGATGTCGGAATTGCAAATTATTTGCTAAATAGAGGGAAAATTGAACCTAAAACCGAACTTTTCGGCAAAGCGTTTGAACATTTTATTTATCAGGAGATATACGCCCACAGTCGTTATACAGACAAAGAATACCCGATCTATTATTGGAGAACAACGTCAAATATTGAGGTAGATTTTATTCTTGGCGACCATGAAGTTGCAATTGAAGTAAAATCGACCGACCATGCAAAAAGCGAACATTTAAAGGGCTTGAAAGCATTTGCTGAAGAATACGAAGTGAAAAAGAAAATTGTAATCACGACAGACCCTCTTTCACGATTAGTAGATGATATTCTAATTTTGCCTTGGCAAGTATTTTTGGAAAAATTATGGGCAGATGAAATAATTTAATAAACAGACATACCGCAACACCAGCCCATAACAAGTATATTGTACTTTCAAAATCTTTTCACCACTTATGCTGAACAATGTCTAAGCATCAACTCTTATAATAAATATGCGAAATCATCTTAAATCCGCGTCTTTCAAAAAACTCATGCGCCGAATGATTATCTTTTCCCGATTCTAAATAAAACTCTTTCATGCCTTTGTCGCTCAACCAGTTCATTCCTGTGTTAAAAAGTAATGAACCTAAACCTTTTGTGCGACTATCGGGCAAAACATACAAATCGCAAATTACTCCAAATGGATCGCCGTCATCATTATCTATTTCCACAACGGTAAATCCGATTATTTGATTATTATCTTCATAAACAAAAACCGCAGAATCTTTGCTTTCAATCTTCTGGATAATATATTTTTTCCATTGTGCGCTTCCTTGAGGCGCAACTGTTCCGTTTGCCAAAGCAACACCCATCTGCATTTCTCCATGAGAAATATACTCAGGATGTTTCTCTAAGTTGTTGATGAACAATGTTGTTAAAACTTCAATATCGTTTAGATTTGCTTTTCTAATATTCTTTTCCACTATTTTCTCCTTCTAATGCTAACTGTATAAATTAATAATGCCATTAATCCTGTAAAGATTATAAATATTGTAATTCCTATTAAGCTGATACTGATGCCGTGCGATTCGATTTCTAAAGCTTCGAAAAACGGAATGCTTGTATCCTGAAATATTATCTCAAATAACGAAGCTACTGATATTCCGGCTAATACAATGTTCAACAATGTAGCTTGCTGAATTGATGTAGTTTCGCTGATGTTATTCAAAGAATTATCTATTCTTTCCATCATTTCTTCAAGTTTTTCGCGATCTTCTTCAACTCCTAATCGTTTTCTTGTTCTGTCGAACATGATCTTGTGTGACACAAACTTAGAATATTTAACTGCATCTAATTTCGATAAAAGTTTTGTGATATCAATGCTTAATTTTGCATTGGCCTCAATAGCTTTTGTCGGATTTTGGAAAGCTTTTTCTGATAAAACGGATTCTAATAAAGTATCTGTTACGTAAGCTATTGTATGTTTTTTTGCAAGAACCATTTCGAGAATAAGGAGATATTCGGGCCATGAAACGTGATAATGACTTCTTTCTTTTAGATGTTCTTCCCAATCTGTTGGCGCTTCTTTGCCGCCACGCAATCCGTAAGTACCAAATACAACGCAAACATTTTGATTTACAAGAATCAAATCATCGGTGTCTATTGCTACATTGCCGCCGCAAACTTCTTCATAAGACTCCTCTGTTCTGTAGGGCCATTCTGCTGGATAAAGAGACATCAGCCCAACCATCTCTCTTTTATGATGTTGCATAATATGCGAAATGATTTCCTCTTCTTTTATCTCTGAAAAAAGATTATCATAATGTTGTAATGTTTCCCAAATATCAACGAAAGCGTAAATAGTATCAGGAGCATTCGTCGAAATTTTATCATCATCTTTCCCACACTTTTTATTTGTCTTTTCAACATCGGTTTTACTACATCTTGAATCACCGCACATCTGCATCACACATTTTTTATATCTATCAAAAACTTGCGCGAGCAAACTATCATTTGATGAAAATATACAATTTTCCTCATGATTGTTATTCCATTTTCCTGTAGAATCTAAGAAAAGATTATTAACAGACAATCCGTCGATTACAACATTAATATCTGTATGAGAACCATCGTCGCACATGCTCCAATGTTCAGCTCCTTCGGCTAATGAAATTAATGAAATAACATGATCTGTTGTAAGCATATCCGATGCTTCAACAATATCTCCGTCGATAACCATTCTGTACGTTATTGAAACTGTTTTGTTAAAAAACAGAGACATTTCAACGTGCATTTTTCCTTTAAGATTCAGTGGATAAGGCTCTTCCAGATCAATATTAAAATCAAAACTTTTGAGTTTATATCTTTCCACAGGACTTTGATTTCCGGAATAGACAAAAATTTGTTTATCTATTGGCTCCGGATCAAGTTCAACAAACTTTTCCGCATTCTTATCAATTGTACAAACACTAAAAACATCATCTTTCTTCTTTTTTGATTTCTTTTCATCAAATTCTAAAGTGAATATTTGCATAAATACAATAGAAAGCCCTTTATATCTCAGTCCTTTCGAAGAATCGTTATTACATTCTAGTATAATTTCTTTATTCATCATCTTTTAAAATTTTCTCCCAATAATCTGCATTTTTTATTTTTAATTTTTTAGGATCAAACACCGGCTCGATTCCTAATTTTTGTTGTTTTTCGTAATCTCGTAAAGTTCTTATCGCTATTGGAAACAAGATAAACAGTGAAAAAATATTTATCCATGCCATCAATCCAACACCTATATCTCCCAGCTGCCAAGCAAAATTAGCTTCACGTACTGAACCATAGCAAACAGCAATTACTATTAATAATCTGAGTATCCAAATTGCAGTTTTTTCATTATTTTTTTTCTTGAACATATAAACTAAACTCGTTTCGGCATAATAGTAATATGCCATTAAAGTTGTGAAAACAAAAAACAATAGGGATAACGAAATAAAGATATTACCGATCCCGGGAAATACAGTATCCACAGCAGCTTGTGTAAAATAAACGTTTTCTTTAAGATGACCGGCATTTTCCATTATACAATTTCCTGCGCCGTCATAAACATTATACATTCCTGTTGATAAGATCATTATTGCTGTTGCGGTGCAAACCAAGAACGTGTCAACATATACTGAAAACGATTGTACTAAACCTTGTTTTACCGGATGTGACACTTTTGCTGCCGCCGCTATTATTGCGCCTGAACCTTGTCCGGCTTCATTAGAAAATATTCCTCTTTTGACTCCCATCATAATTGTAGAGCCAATTATTGCTCCAAAAACTTGATGTGCTCCAAAAGCGCTTTCAAAGATTAAACCGAACATACTTGGCACTGCCTTAATATTAACTATCAACACGATAAAGGCAACTATTATATATGCTATTGCCATGAATGGCGCTACGATTTCCGCAACAGATGCAATTCGTTTAACGCCGCCAATAATTACAATTGCAAGAAATGTCGCCAAAAACACTCCAACAATCAGTTTATTGATTCCAAAAGAATTATGCATTGCGACTGAGACACTGTTTGATTGTACAGTCGGCAACAAGAATCCGCAAGCAAGAATTGTAGATATAGCAAACGCCACTGCGAGCCAATGACAGTTTAATCCTTTTTTTATGAAATAAGACGGTCCGCCTCTGAATTGATTATCTCTTTTTTCTTTAAAGATCTGCGCTAATGTTGATTCAACAAATGCGGTACTTGATCCGAAAAAAGCAATTATCCACATCCAAAATATTGATCCCGGACCACCTAAAGCTATTGCTGTTGCTACTCCGGCAATATTTCCCGTGCCAACTCTTCCTGAGATAGCAAGTGCAAATGCCTGAAAGGAAGAAATTCCAATTTTTTTATTCTTATCCTTAAAGAAAAGAAGTCGGAACATTTCTTTAAATTTTCTGACCTGAACAAATCTCGTAAGAATAGAAAAGAGGAGTCCGGCTCCAATGCATACAGCAACGAGAACCGGACTCCATACTATATCAACAATTTTAGAAACTATATTTTCAAACATATTCGCACAATAAAAGTATTTGCAAATTTAAAATAATTTGTGGAATATGAAAAGAGAAGTTCAATAAGTTAGTTGAGATTACTTTTGCAAAGTAAATTTCACTTGCATTGAGAACCTTACTTTCACTTTATTACCTCTTTGTTCGCCGGGTTTCCATTTTGGCATATTCTTCACAACGCGCACCGCTTCCTCGTCGCAACCACCTCCTATTCCGCGCAATACTTCAATATTTCCAACAGAACCGTCGGGCATTACAACAAAAGAAACGTAAACAATACCTTGGATGCCTGCTTCTTTTGCAGCAACAGGATATTTCAAATTATCACGTAAATACATCAATCTGCCGGCTTCACCTCCTGGAAATTCAGGTTGAACTTCAACAATCAAATACTCTGTATCATCTTCAAAGTACTCAACTTCCGGCTCTAATGAATAATCGCCCCATATATCATTTGTGAAATCTTTAATATCAATATCAGGCATAATAATATCCTCAACTTCCTCATCATCATTTACAATATTTAATAAAGTTGGAGATGAAGGAATTGTTTTTGGTGGTGGCGGTTTAACAACATGTTTCGTTGGAATGATAACGGATTCAAAATCGACTTTAACATCTCTTGTTGCAATATCAACTTTAGAGATGTCATATTTTTTCCATTCAAACGCAACTAAACATGCTGCAAGCGCTAAGATCAAGCCTATTTCTAAGAAATACACTTTTTTACTGTCGATATCCGACTTTCTGCTTTTTCTTTTATTCATGGCGACCTCCTTGTTTTTTAGTGAGTAATTTAATATAAAACGTGTGAGGCTTAATGTATATTATGGATAGAATAGATAATTTGGGGAGATAAGAAACAAAATCTTATTTGGTATTATTGTCATTGTAATAGCCAATCAACAATATTTATATGTTCAATTCCTTCAACCTCAGCAGTTATTACATCTGTTGAAATAATGTATTTAGGATAATTATCTTTAATGGATTTTAACGGGCGAATTTCTCTTTCAGCTGTTTTCGGATCAGACATTGACCAAGTTACTTGATAATATTCAAACTTATTCGATGCATTTTTTACAATAAAGTCTACCTCATATCCCCCGATCTTTCCAATCCAAATTTGACAACCCCTCCTTTCTTTTATTCCCATCGGGAATAAAAAATATGTAATTTTAATGCGTTTGCCCTGTCTTAACAATTAAAATATTCAAAGTTGTATTTAAAGTCAAAAACTATCATGTTGTTTTTCTTCCTTTAACTTTCAGTTTTCACTTTTCATCTTTCATCTAAATAAATTATCTTTGCAATCAAAAATAATTTCGCATGCAAATTAATCCGACAAAATACAAATTAATCAATGTAGCAACAAATCGCGAATTTGATGATGCCGGCTGGCTGCTTGATGACCCGATGGCTGAAAAACCTTCTCTTATTAGAACTGTTTACGAGAAAAAACAATTGTTTCCAAAAGATAATTCTTATGGTATTTACAAGTTTGCCGACTGGTTGCCTATTTCGCGAATGATGCAAGGTTCGTGCGCTCCTGTTACTTTTAAAAGTAAAGGATTAGCAGAATATCTAAAATTGGATAATTTGTTCATAACTTTCAGCGGCTATTTTCCTACTATTGGAGCTAATATGACAAGCTGTTCTTTTAAGGAAACTGAGGCATACTCTGTCTGCGGAAGAATTACAACGGAAATGAAAGGCGTTCTTGTTGTTGCTTCTGCAGGAAATACTGCACGCGCTTTTGCTAAGGTTTGCTCGGATAATAATATTCCGCTTTTGCTCTGTGTGCCGGAAGATAATTTGAATGCTCTTTGGTTTGATAAACCCTTGAATGATTGTGTTAAATTAATCTGTTCGAAAAGCGGTTGCGATTATTTTGATGCTATCCATCTTGGCAATATTGCAGTGAAGTCTGATAAATATTATGCAGAAGGCGGCGCAAAGAATGTTGCTCGTAGAGACGGAATGGCTACAACTATGCTCTCGGCAACAACGTTTATCGGCGAAATTCCTAACTATTATTTTCAAGCTGTTGGTAGCGGTACAGGTGCAATCGCAGCATGGGAAGCAAATTTAAGATTAATTGCAGATGGCAGATTTTCAAACAAAAAAGCTAAACTAATGCTTTCGCAAAATCTTCCTTTTATTCCTATGATTGATGCATGGAATGCCGATTCAAGAGAATTATTGCCATTCTGCGAACACGAAGCAAGAAAACAAGTGGAAGAAATTGATGCAAAAGTTTTGTCGAATCGTAAACCGCCATACGGTGTAACCGGCGGATTATTTGATGCAATGAAAGATACTCAAGGAGAATTTTTTGCAATTAATAATGATGGTGCACGTAAAGCTGCCGAACTTTTTGAAAAGCTCGAAGGAATTGATATTCATCCTGCCGCAGCTGTTGCAACCGCAAGTCTTATTCAAGCTGCTAAAGAAAACAAAATCGACAAGTCGCAAATAATTATGCTTAACATTACTGGCGGCGGAGAAAATCTTTTCAAGAAAACTTGTGAGTTACATTACTTAAAACCAAATCATATTTTCGAAATGAATCCTAATGAAAATGACGTTCTAAAAGTTGTGGAGGGCTTATTTTAATGAAACATTCTATCTCAATCCAAATACGCATGAGCGACCTCGATGCGTACGGCCATGTCAACAACGGCGCCCAATGTAATCTGTTCGATTTCGCACGCGCAAACTACATCGAAGATGTGTTAGGCAAAAAGATTGATTGGACAAACTTCGACCTTGTGTTAGTAAATATCAATGTTGATTTTAAAAATCAGATTCTAATTCACGATAAAATTATTTGCAAATCGGAAATTTATGAAATTGGCAACAAAAGCATGAAAATGAGACAATATCTTGTTGATTCGGAGACAGATACGATTAAAACGATTTGTCATAGCGTATTTGCAGCTATTGATAAAGAAACTTATAAGTCGAAACCCGTTCCAGAAGCATATAGAAAATGTGTTTCATCCTACGAAGGATTAAATGATTAAAATACTTTTTATAATTTTCGGATGTATCTCTTTAGCTCTTGGGGTTTTAGGAATCTTTTTGCCAATATTACCCACAACTCCATTTCTTCTTCTTTCGTCATTCTTATTTTTAAAAAGTTCCGATAGACTTTATAACTGGTTATTAAACCACAAATATTTCGGCAAATATATCCGTGATTTTCAAATTCATAAAGCAATTCCGTTAAGCGTAAAAATCACTTCCGTTTCTCTTTTATGGATAACCATAAGTATTTCAGCGATATTTTTTGTTGAAATGTGGTGGTTAAGAATATTATTGTTCGCAATTGCAATTGGAGTAACGGTACATATTTTGTCGTTTAAAACGCGAAGATGATTTGGTGATGTGGTGATGTGATGATCTGTGTGATGATTAAAAAATAACAAACCAAAAGTGTTGGTTGTAATCAACAAAAACAGAATGAAATTGTTGGTTACAACCAACAAAAATAGAACAAAAGTGTTGGTTGCAATCGACAAAATTTATGAAAAATTGTTGGTTATAACTACTAAATATTCCGAATAGTGTGTGGAAGTAGAAAATATTTTTGATGAATTTTTTATGTTGAAAGTTGTTTGTGTTTGGTCGTCTTCACATGAGTCCAAATACAATATTGTTGGTTGTAAACAAAATACCCATAGCGAGTATTATTCTTTTAAATATCTTATTCATAAATTGTAGATTATTTAAAATTAAATATTATCAAATTTTTTCGAATCATTACTTTTGGTTATAAATACTGTCTTAATTCATCCAGATCTTTAGACTCTATATTTTTTTTATATCGCAATCTTCTCGCAAGCCTATGCAAACTTTCATTATCAATCTGATGAAAGGAAAAATCAAAAGCAAGATTAAATGCCAGTTCTGCATCTTCCTTAGCATTACTACTGTTCATTCCTGTACTTGCCCAACAATATAACCAACAAAAACTTTGAGGAGTAACAAATTCTTTTCCGTTTTCAGCAATAACTTGCCAATGATTATTTATACCGTTTTGAAACATATGATGCCTAACATTATTAAGGCTTCTCAGTATTTGAACATTATTATGGCTTAATTTAATTTTTTTCATTTCCATCTTCATTATTCTTTTTATTTATCCAAAATATTTATCATCTTTAACATCGCATTATCGAAAAAATCTGCATTTTCAATTGTAAAATTGTAACGATGTGAATATCTTGTGTTTTCTGCAGAAAATCGAATTTTTCCTCCTGATTTCAAAATATTCATTAATTTCATAGTATCTTCACTATCTACATTTGTATTGCCTTTATCATCGTTGTAGGCTTGAATAGTATATTCATTATTGTTTTTATCTCTTATTTTGAAAGTTATTGAGCCACGTCCATTTATTGGAGCAGCATCTTGAAATGTATATTCATAAAGTTGAATTCTTATAGAATAATCATCAATTAAGAACACCACTCGTAATTCTTCATTTGACATTCCTGACGTATGGTATTTTCCTAAGATTACTGTGGTAATATAGGGTGAATTTGTTGGATCGCCGAAATCATCAACATAATAACCTATTTTCCAAACACCAAGATTATTTCTGTTTTTTTCAATTTCAGCTCTCAATCTGTCTTCTTCAATTTTTGCATTCCGTTTCAGTTCAACGGATTCATCGTAATTAAAGATATAGAAAGTTGTTTGTATGCCTGAACCTCCATAGCCATACATTTTTTTATCCTCTATAAACCATACTTCATATACATTGTTAGTATAGGCTTTACGAACATAGCTTCGAGAAGAATAATATTCATCTTCTGTTGGTCTTGAAATTTCTCTATATCCACTATTAACGAGGTCAGATACCAAACGAGGGGATTCATCTTCAAGGATTACGTCATAAGAGATTCTTTTATCTTCAGGATATAATTCAATTGAAAACTTACCTGCCGCTTCATACATATACTCGGGATTTTCATCGAAAGTCCAAACAATACGTTTTCCCTTAATAGGATCATCGCTTTCATATCCAAGTTCCAGATTTTTATTCCAATCTCGTTCCGATAAAAATGTATTAACATTATCCAGATTATCATTTTGCAAAAGCTGCATCAAATCAGTTAAGTTTAGTTGTGCCTTTTTAATGCGAGCAGCTAAAGGATCATAATCCGATTCTACATAATCAATGTTATTATAAAGAGACCACTCATCAAATTTAATAGCATCAAACTGCGGATTGACAAGATATTTCCCACGGCTGTCAATAATTCCCCATTTGTTTGCAACTTCAACAATAGCAATATTTTCGAAAAATGAATAAGCATTATCAAACTGTGGATTGATTTGAACTTTCCCTGTTTTGTCGATATACCCATATTTGTCATTCTGTTCAATTAAGGCAAGACCATTGCTAAACCAATAAGTATGATCAAACTGTGGATTTATCATGATTTTTCCATCTTTAGAAATGTGACCCCAAAGTTTACCCGACTTTATTGGCGCCATTCCTTCGCTGAAACTACTAGCATAGTCAAATTGTGGATTAATAACATAGTTTCCTTTTGTATCAATGTAGCCCCAAAGGTTTCCTAATTTTATAGCTGCCAATCCTTCATTGAAACTACCTGCTTCGTCAAATTGTGGATTGATAGCATAGTTCCCTTTTACGTCAATGTAACCCCATTGTTTTCCATTGCTAAAAGCAGCTAATTTATTGCTGAATATAAATTTTGGTAGACCTTTATACTTAATGTCAAATATAACTTTACGCTCTTTTTCAAACTCAAATTGTGGCTTGACAACTACATTTCCCTTTTTGTCAACATAACCATATTTGTCATCATTATCAACAAACAATGCCAGCCCCTCCGAAAATGAAACTACCATTTCTGCTTCTTTAAGTTCAAATTTTGTTTTTCCTGATTTATCTATACACACCGGATAACTATCCTCTGAAACGACAAAAGCTAAACCTTCTGAAAAACGCGTTCCCTCTTTGTATTGTGCAGGAATAATATATTCTCCTTTTTTGGATATATAGCCTATTTTATCATCAAATGTTGTAACACATGCCAAATCATTGTAAAAGAAGTCTGCATCTTTAAATTGAAGATTAATTACATATTCCCCCTTTTGGTTAATGTAGCCCCATTTTCCGTCTGATTCTACTGGGATTAATTCTAAATCTATTTGAATTGAATTGTTTGAGCATGATAAGCAGAAAGCTAATAAGCTGCACATCAGCAAAATTTTAATGAATTTCATTCTTGTCATATTTTTTGATTATTATTTTATCTTGTGTTAATTAAAAACTCATCTGAACAATGCTCCAATCCCTCCGACAATTGCACCAAATACAGTTAGTAATAAAATAATATCGATTAGTGAAACTATCAGTCCAGCAATTGCAAGTCCCCTTGGCTTTGCGAAAAGACCTGAAAAAGAAAAAACAAGTCCTAAAAACCAAAGAACCCAACCCAGTATAGGTATCCAACCAAGAAAAACTGCAATTAATGCTAAAACAAACCCTGTTGTGCCAATACCATTTGATTCTTTTTCAGGTGCTTGATTAATAACAATTTGTTGTGCGTTCTTTGGAGTGTACTCTTTTCTTTCAATTTCACCTCTCAGTTCTGGTAAATCAGCTTTTGCATATTTGTCTACATCATCTACCTTAGCAGCACCGCAATTCCAACAAATTTCATAAGGTTCTTCGACTTCAACTTTACATCGCTTGCATTTCCAAATTCCTTCATAGTTATGTTCTCTTTCAGCTTCTGCTTCAAAAAACTCACCACAATGTCTGCATTTAACAGCTTCAACTCTGATTTCCTCTGCGCAAAAAGGACATTTCTTTGTATCCATATTTTTTTCACAAAATTACAACATAAATCATTATTAATTAGCGTTCTGAATGGTGAATGTAACCGAGTGTTATGGTTAAATTTACCGTTGATCTTCTTTTAGTTTTTTTGAAAAAAATTCAAAAAAGTCTTCTTCTAATGCGACAGAAATTCGGAAAAGTAAATCAATATAAATATATCGACTATTTTTTAAAGTTTTACCTAAATTACTATCATCACATCCTACTTTTTTCGCGAGCCAAACAATGCTTCTTTCTTTTTCTTTTAATGTTTGTAATATTAATTCTCCTATATTTATTTTTTCATTTTGCATTTATTTCTGAATTATGTATAATAAAAAAACGTGGAACTTCACCACTATTTGTTCTTGAGGTCTACCACAACCTTGCAACCAAATATAAAGTAAAGCCCACGTCTATTGCGTGAGCGTTTACGCTTTACTCTTGGTTGCTCTAAAAAGTGGTAGTTTCAAGAACAAGAACTAAAGCTAACGCTTTTTTATCAATATGTTATTATTATATTATTACATTTATCATCGTTTTTACTTCAATGCAAAAATAGAAAAATATCATGAACTTTTTACCAAATTTCAATGATATTTTCTTATTTTTAAATCACTCTCTGATTTCGTCACTCGTCACTCCATCACTCGTCACTCGTCACTTGTCACTTGTCACTTGTCACTCTTCTTCCCCAGCATACTCTTACTCCTCTTATTCCTATGATGAGTGATGCCGAATCTATGCGCTTCGTCTCGTATTTGTTGAATTACTTTTAAGGTTTCGGAGTTTTTGTTCAAATATAATGGAATCTCGTCACCAGGGAAAAATATTCCTTCCAAACGCTCAGCTATTCCAATGACAGTTACTTTGTTGCGCAAATCTAATTTCTCGAGACTTTTGAGAGCAGAGCTAACCTGACCTTTTCCGCCGTCAATTACAATTAACTGCGGCATATCAAGTCCTTCATCCAAAACACGTTTGTATCTGCGATAAACAACTTCTTCCATAGATGCAAAATCATTCGGTCCTTCAACTGTTTTGATATTATAATGCCGATATTCCTTTTTTGCGGGTTTTCCATCAATAAAGCAAACCATTGCCGACACTGCATCTGTGCCTTGAATATTCGAATTATCGAAACACTCTATTTTACGTGGCTCAACATTCATTCGAAGATCCGTCATCATTGTTTGCATGATTCTTTTTGTATGTCGCTCCGGATCAACCAAGCTTTTGCGCTTCTCTTGTTCGAGCAAATAATACTTTAGATTTCGCTCCGATAAATCGAGCAAATTCTTTTTGTCGCCGCCTTTTGGAACAGTGTATTTTATGCCATCCAATTGTATCGATGGTTGAAACTGCATTATTATTTCTTTCGAATTGCTGTCTGATTGCTCTCTTATTTGAGGTATCATCAAAGTCAAAACCTCATCTTCACTTTCATCCAACACCTTTTTCACTTCAAAAGTATTAGCATAAATCAACGCGCCTTCAACAACGCGCATATAGTTGATATAAACCGTGCTTTTATCCGAAGTAACCGTAAACACATCCACATTCAAATCTTTATTTGCAGCAACCATCGACTTACTCTGATAATTTCGTAGAATATCAATCTTCTCTTTGTAAACCTGCGCTTGCTCAAACTCCAACTTATCCGCATGCTCATACATTGAATGCTCAAGCTCCTTCATTATGGAAGAAATATCACCGTTAATTATCTTTCGCACATTCTTTAAAGATTGATTGTAATCTTCTTCCGACTGCAGTCCCGCACAAGGACCAGCGCATTTGCCTATATGATTTTTCAAACAAACACTATACTTCCCTTTTTTGATATTTTCTCTTGTGAGCTTCAAATTACAGGAGCGTAATTTGTACAGTTTTTCAATTGTATCCATCAAGGTATTCAGCATTCTAACAGATGGATACGGACCAAAATACTCCGAGCCGTCATTTATCTTTTTTCTGGTTTTAACAACTCTCGGGAATAATTCGTTTTTGATACAAATCCAAGGATATGTTTTATCATCCTTGAGCATCACATTGTAGCGCGGTAGATATTGTTTAATGAGATTATTCTCCAAGAGCAACGCGTCAGCTTCATTATTAACGACAATTGTGCGAACCGAAACAATCTTACTGACAAGCACTTTCGTTTTGCCGCTAATATCTTTGTTGAAGTATTGAGCAACACGCTTCTTCAACGACTTTGCCTTACCAACATAGATAACCTCGCCGTTTTCATCCGAGTATAGATATACTCCTGGACTATCCGGTAAGGATTTGAGGATGGTTCTCAGTTGTTTCGTGTCGTCTTTGAGTAACATATTGTTTGCCTCTCATTAGCGCTGCGCTTGTATGGGGTTATGAATGTTTAATGCTTTCGGCATATTGTTGTTGTATTAATTCTCAATTCTCAATTCTCAATTCTCAATTTCTAAAAGAGTCCCAGCCTTGTGCCTTCAACTCCACAACAACATTATCGTGGGTGATTAATGACATCTCTTTTTCATTATCTGTGATATGACCAATAATGGAGATTTGAGGAATATCTTTGACTGCCTCATAATCTTTTTGGTCGATAGTGAAAAGAAGTTCATAATCTTCGCCGCCGTTGAATGCAGCTGTTATCGGATTGATATTAAACTCTTCTGCAACCAAAATTGTTTCCGGATCAATTGGAATTTTATCTTCGTAAACATTGCAACCTTTTTTCGATTGCGAGCAGATATGATTAAGCTCCGATGCCAATCCGTCGGAAATATCAATCATTGCTGTTGGAACAATTTTTTTAGCTTTAAGTATTTCGTGAATATCGAAACGAGCTTCAGGTCTGAGAAAACGTTGAAGCAAGTACTCGTTTCCAGCAAGATCCGGTTGCATATTCGGATTTGCTTGCCATGTTGTTTTTTCTCTTTCAAGAATCATCAATCCCATGTATGATGCGCCAAGATTTCCCGAAACACAAATTAAATCGTTGGTTTTAGCACCATTTCTGTAAACAATACTTTTATCGTTTTCCGCCTCTCCAATTACAGTAACGGAAATAAATAATCCGCCGAGACTTGAGGTTGTATCTCCGCCAACAAGGTCGACATGATAATTTTTGCATGCTTGTTCAATTCCGGAATAAATCTCTTTAATTGCTTCCGCGCTAAATCTATTGGAAACTGCAATTCCTACGGTAATTTGTTTCGGCTTGCCGTTCATTGCGTAGATATCGGAAAAATTCACCGTCGCCGCTTTATATCCCAAATGCATCAATGGCGTATAAACCATATCAAAATGCACTCCTTCAACAAGCAAATCTGTTGATACCAAAATCTTTTTGTCGGGATAAGAAAGAACTGCGCAATCGTCGCCCACTCCATATATTGATGATTTATTTTCAAGTTTAAAAGAAGATGTTATTTCATCTATCAGCTTAAATTCTCCAAGCGATTTTAATTCGGTTCTTGATTCTTTACTTTCAAACATATATTTTTATTTTTAAAATAAATTTCTTCTCTTACATCCCCCCGTCAAATAGAAATTAATTCTTCGTAATTCCAGTTCCCTTTAGGGGATTTAGGGGCAATTCTCAACTATCGCTTTCGCAGCTCTTTCCGATGCGCCTGCATCGTTTAAAATTTCGCAAAGCTCGTCATAACCTTTCATAATTTCTTCGACGCAATTTTTATCGTTCAACAATTTCTTCATTTCGCCGGTTATTGCAAGCGGAGTACATTTGTTTTGAATTAATTCTTTTATTAACTCTCTGTTTAATATCAAATTAACGAGGCAAATGAATTTTACTTTCGATAATCTTCGTGCTAAGTAATACGATGTTTTTGTTGTGCGATAACAAACCACTTGCGGAACGTGCAATATTGCGGTTTCTAATGTTGCCGTGCCGGAAGTGACTAAAGCAACTTTTGCTCCAACTAAAAGTTCGATTGTTTTATCTATTTCTATGACTAAATTATCCGGTTTGTCAACAAGTAGTTCTTCGTAAAATGAAATCTGATGGATAGACATTGCTGCGACAATAAATTTTTCTTGCGGATTAATTCTTGCTGTTTCACAAAAGACAGGCAACATTTTCTTTATTTCCGATTTCCTTGAGCCCGGCAATAAAGCAATATGCGATTTCTCATTCTCGAAATTTATACCTTTATATTTTACCAATTCATCCATCAACGGATGACCGAAATATTCAACATTGATACCATATTTTTCGTAGAAATCTTTTTCAAATGGAAGAATCGGAATCATCATATCAACATATTTCTTCACTAAACGCACGCGTGAACGATGCCATGCCCATATTTGGGGCGAAATGTAATAGATAACTTTAATATTTCTCTTTTTGGCGAACTTAGCAATTTTTAAATTAAAGCCCGGATAATCAATTAAAATGATAACATCGGGTTTATTCTCCAAAATGTCTTTTTTACATAAATTCAACAGTTGAAGAACTTTAAATAAACCTCTCAAAACTTCAATAAAACCCATAAAAGACATCTCGCTGATATCCTTAATGGTATTCACACCTTCTCGCCGTAAATTTGTTCCGCCAAAACCTCTAAAAGAAGCATTTTCATCAAATTTTTTTATTTGATGAACTAAATTTGCTCCGTGAACATCGCCCGAAGCTTCTCCGGCAATGATATAATATTTCACTTAAATAATTTTGAGATTTTATCTATTTCTT
>JAJDHA010000024.1 GCA_030265965.1 Odoribacter sp. OttesenSCG-928-L07 | reverse complement strand
ATATTGTTAATAGCAATTCAAGCAAACCCGTGCATTATTATCAAGCGGAGTATGAATATTTAAATTCATTACGCATGAATCCTGCAACCGGTACTGTAACTCTTTCTGATTATGCTCAAGCATCAAATGAGGTTCAAGCATATCTTGAAAAACACGTTTCCAGTAAAGATTCTGATTATAAATGGGATAATGTTGGTCCTGATAACCTCTCCGGAAGAATGAGAAGTATTGAAAGGATTAATTTGAACGGCACAACTTACTGGTATGCCGGTAGTATTAGTGGAGGTCTTTGGAGATTAGAAGAAGGTAAAAGCGTGTGGAATTCAGTTCCAAGTGCTAGCGACTTGAATATTAGCTGTATTTACCAAGCAGCTGACGGTTCAATATACGTAGGTACTGGAGAAGGATACTATAGCGAGGAATTTAACTTACTTCCGGGTTTCAAAGGAAGAGGTATTTACAGATCAACTAATGGTAATGATTTCACTCAAATTTCTTCAACTATTCCTGCTGATATATCTGATAATAATGATGAGTGGTTCTATATTAATAAAGTTACTTCCGTTAATAACAAATTATTTGCAGGTACAAATACCGGTCTAAAAGTTTCAAATAATATGCAAGGCGAAAGTTGGGCTGTTGCAAAAACTTCTAATGGACAAGAGTTGACAGGTGAATGTACAGAAGTTGTAGCATCATCTAATAATTCTGTCGTTGCTTTTATTGATGAATTAGCTTATATTTCAACTAATGGTGACCCAAATAATTTCGTTTGTATTTCTACAAAATATTTCGAAAACGGAACAGCATACAATAACCAAATGTTGCCAAGAGATAGCGTTGGAAGAATGTCTTTCGCATTTGCTCCATCAAATCCTGATTATCTATACGCTGTAGCAATACATAAATACGACATTACTTCAACTTCATATATTAATGAAAGAGGCTCTCTTAAAAATATTTATAGATCTGTAAAGGGTAGTAATGGATGGTCTGATTGGAAAGTTATCGGACCTGGTGGCAGTAGTCATATGTTCTATGTCTTTGAATCTAACGGTTTATATTCATTGGCAATGATTGTTGATCCAAATAATGAAAATGTTGTCTATGTTGGCGGTAACGATTTATGGAAAGGTAAGTATGTAAATGAAAATATTGATTATTATCAATGGACTCAATTAACAACTTTTGCTTCTCCGTATTCATATGCTTATGTACCAAGTAATCATTTCTCATATATTATTGATAATGAAAATAACTTTGCTATTGCTTGCGAAACCGGCGTTTATAAATTCAATACTAACACAGGAAGAGCAAGTTCATTCAATCTAAACCTTACCACATCACAGTTTTACACAGTGTCAGCTGACATCTTTGATAATTTCTTTGGCGGCTCACAAGGTAACGGATCTGTTGCAATTTACCCTTCTCTAAGTGCTAATGGTAAATCAGGTACAAACCTACATTCTTCAATTAGCCTTCTTACAGGTTCTAATTTCTTCTCAAGAAATACAGGCGGATTTGTACACAATAGCATGATCTCCCCTGTTGGAGTTTTTATATCTATTAATGGTAATGATGCTAAAAACAACAGTAGCTTGTCTATCTTCCGTATTGATGAAGAAGTACCTCAAAATATTTCATGGTGGTATAATAGTAGTGGTGATTCAATTCAACCAATTAAAGATAGCGCATCTTATATTACACCTTCAATCTTATGGGAAAATTTTGATTATGAATTAAATAGAGATAGTGTTGATTTTATTGCCGACAAAAATTATGTTGCCGGTGAAATTGTTACTGCATACAGTAAAAATGCAAATCAACCTTTCAAAATTACTCTTGAAGAAAATGTTTCCTCTGGTCAAACTATTAGAGTTCAAGATCGCGTTGCTTCAAGATTCTTTGTTGGAGTAAAAGGTAGTATCTTAATGACTACAGAAGCATCAAACTTTTTATACGACTTTAATAATGATAATCCTTGGTTTACAGTTTCAAGCAGCAAGGTAGGTGGTGTTCAAGGAACTCCTCAATGCATGGCATTATCAAAAGATGCAAACTACTTATATGTTGGTACTAATGATGGAAAACTTTATTTGATTTCCAATCTTGCTTATGCTTACAATTCAGAAACTGCAAATGTTGGTACTGGACTATATCCTGATGATGGAACATTCGCAATAAATCCTTATTGTGTTGTGTCAACAACTTTACTTCACACATTCGAAAATAGAGTTATTACCTCTATTATTGTTGACCCACAAAATGCCGAACATGCTATTGTTACTCTTGGAAATTATGGTTGTGACGACTATATTTATTCGTTTGAGAATACTTTAGATAATAATATGAGCTACAAAAAAATTGATTTTGCTAAAGTTCCTATTTACACATCAATTTTTGTTGAAGGAGTTGCCGGCAATAATAATAAGGTAATGGTTGGTACTGATTTTGGAATATGGACTACCGACGACATTACAGCAGCAAATGTACAATGGACCCAAGAAGTTAACGGTATCGGTCAATTACCTGTATTTATGCTTAAACAACAAAATGTACAAACGGTTAATGAACAACCTGTTTTTTACGGTGACACAAGCTTCTATATCACAAACCATAGAGCAATATTTGCTGCAACGTTTGGTAATGGTTTATTCGAATGCAGATCGTTAGTAAAATCTGGAAATGAAGTTGCAGGCATTGACAATTTTGTTGATAATAATTCAATGATTATATATCCAAATCCTGCTAAAGAGTTTGTAAATATATCTGTTGATACTAAATTTAATGAAAACTTAACATTAAACATCTATAATATCTCTGGACAACTTGTTAAGACAATGTCTCAAAATGCCAGCGATAATAATACTACTTTTAGAGTTAATACATCTTCACTACAACCAGGCACATATATCGCAAAAGTATTTGGCCCTAATTGTAAATCACAAACATCAAAATTTATCGTTGTAAAATAATTAACTTAAAAATTAAATGAAAATGAAAAATATATTTACAGTTTTTTGCACATTGTTAATCGCTTTTTCTCTCTTTTCTCAAGATAAAGCGTTTACTCCTACTTTAGTCACTCCTACAACAGAAAGCAATGATCTTATGCCCATTGTTTTACTTGATTGGGAGCCTGTAGCCGGATATCTAGACTTAAAATATGAAGTACAAATAAGTGATGACGAAAGTTTTAACAATATATCGTATACACTTAATACAGACTTATCAGCTATTTATACTCCTCCATTAAAATTTAACACAGAATATTTTTGGAGAGTAAGAGCTATTGACAATAACAATGCATCCAGTTGGAGTGATGTTTGGAGCTACAAAACATTTAGCACAATTCGTGCAACAGGCCCAAATGAATCCCAATTGCAAACTCCAAGAACAACACTATCGTGGAGTAATATTGCAACTTTACCATTTAAAGGTATCTCTAAATTCGAAATCTTAATAAGTGATTCTGAAACATTCGAACCAACAGCTGAAGAACTTTATACAGTATTTGTTGAGGAAAATATCGAAGGTGTTAAAACCATGAATACAATAATATATACACTGAATTTTAACACTAAATATTATTGGAAAATCAGAGCTTATAATTCAGCTGAAGGTGCTTTTGAAGATGTTTCAGATTGGACAGATACCAGAGCATTTATTACAGTTGGGCTAAATGAGTTGTCAAAACCTGAAATGAGAAACAATAGAAACCTTAATCTTCAACCTGATGTAAGTTTATTGGCAAAAAATACATATACTGGCTGCCAATATATTTTTGAAATTGATACTGATGAAGAATTTTCTAATCCAAGTGAATATAAGTCAGTAACTCCAACTTTATCTAACTATGACACATTACTTTTTGGTGAAAAATATTTTTGGAGAAGTAGATTGGAGTATAATGATAATTTGTCTGATTGGACAGAAGAAACATGGTGGTTTACAGTTATAGCATCACCGGAAATTGAATCTCCTGCTAATGGTGAAATAATGACTCCTACTAAAAAATTAAATGTAAAAAAGATAAACTGTACCGATAATTATGTTATTGAAGTTTCATCTTCTTCAAACTTCACATCTGATGTCTATACTACAATCGTTGATCAACCGAAAACTAAAGTTGAAGTCTCTTTGAATTCGTTTGTTGGATTTGCTCCTGAAGAAAATAAAACATATTACTGGAGAGTAAAAGCTGTTAATGATAAAAATGAATCTGATTGGACTGAAAGAAACTTTAAATACACTACAGTAGGTATCCAAAATTATATAGCGGTAGAAACTAATATTTACCCTAATCCAAACACTGGTTCTTTCAATATTGAAGTCGAATCATCAATAGATGACGCTACTATTAGAATCTTTGATTTAACAGGTAGAATTCGTTATAACAATACCGTTAATCTTGTCGAAAATACTCCTTATTATATTGATACTAATTTATCAAAAGGACTATATATTATTGAAATAAATAATAATAACGGTATCAGAACTAATAAGAAGTTTACTGTTCAATAATTCAGTAAAAATATTATAAAAAAAAGCTGCTAAATGGATTTAGCAGCTTTTTTTTTGATCAAATATCAAAAATACTATTTATTATATCTTCTACCAAAAATTATATTAATATAAAAAGAAAAGAAAATATTTTTAGGATCATTATAAGCCATGACAGGAACTCCAATTGGAAATATATTTACTAATCCTCCAATCTCAAGCGCTTTAACAACGCTGTTGTATTGCCCATATTCGAAATAGAAGCCAACATTACCATATATTCCCGGATAAACCTTTATATCTGTTATACCTTTAAAATAAGGGCCGCCACCAAAGATATTTTCTAAATTATGTTTTTCAGGATCATATTTTTCTAAAGTCGAATAACCAACATCACCATTTTGATCCTGAATATACAAATAAATTGGCATTGCAAAACAAATACTTCCTCCAAAAGAATAAGCTAACTGTAACTCAACACCTCCCCATGATGGTTTTCTCGTTATTTTGTAAATATTGCCATAACCACCTCGCAAGAAAAACACTTCATTTAATTTTGCATAGGTAAACGCCTTAGCACCGACTGCATCAGCCCAAATAATTTTTTCCTGTTTAATGTCCCAGTATGTAGAAAAGTTTATCTCGAAAAAAGTTGCTTTGAAAGCATCTTTTATTTTCGATTGCCTAAACGAAGCCCCTATCCCACTACTATTGATATTAATTATACCAACCCTTTCACGATTATACAAAACATTAGCTTCCGACTCATTTGAATACTGCGCCTTAGCAGAAATAAAGCAATAAATCAGAAGAAAGCAAGCCGTCATGTACCGGCTATATCTCATTATCTATCAACCTGAAATTTAGAAACTTCTCCGTAAGCGGCACAACTTTGATGAGACTTACAAGAACTTAATGCAAACAATAATATAAGAGCACTAACTAATACTAATATCTTTTTCATAATCTTAAATTTTATTTAATTTTTCAGCAAAAGTAATACATTTTTTATCAATTAACGTTTTAAAGTGCTATTTTTGTATTTTGAATGTTATGCAAAATGTTAAACCGAAAATACACGAGTCGTGGCTTAATATACTTAGCGAAGAATTTAATAAAGAATATTTCTTAAGACTTAAATCTTTTCTTGTTGAAGAAAAAAGTCGTTTCCGTATTTTTCCTCCGGGTAATAAAATTTTCGCAGCTTATGACACAACACCACTCGAAGACATTAAAGCAGTAATTATCGGTCAGGATCCATATCATGGGTATAATCAAGCGAACGGCCTGTGTTTCTCTGTTAATCCACCTACAGACATGCCTCCTTCTTTGATAAATATTTTTAAAGAGTTAAAAGATGACTTGGGATATGAATTACCAAGGTACGGCGATCTTTCTAAATGGGCTAAAGAGGGTGTACTTTTACTCAATGCTGTTCTTACCGTAAGAGAAAATCAAGCAGGGTCACATAGAAATCAAGGTTGGGAAAATTTTACAAATGCAACTATTAAAGCTATTTCCGATAATAAAGAAAATATCGTGTTTATTTTGTGGGGAAATTATGCAAAAGAAAAAATGTCTTTAATTGATACATCTAAGCATTATATCTTGACAGCAGCCCACCCTTCGCCACTTTCTGCTAATCGAGGAGGTTTCTTTGGTTGCAAACATTTTTCAAAAACTAATAATTTCTTAATAAATAAAGGTATAAAACCCATTAATTGGAATTTAAATTAATAATATGATTCAAAGTAACTCATCAAAAAATTTTATATACGGCATTCATCCACTTATTGAAGCAATTGAATCCGGTAAAGAGATCGAAAAAATATTCATCAAAAGAGAATCCGCTTCGCCACAGTATGCGCAACTGATAAAGCTTATCAAAGAGAATAATCTCCCTCATCAGTATGTTCCTATTGAAAAACTCAATAGAATTACAAGGAAAAATCATCAAGGAGTTATTGCATTTATCTCCCCTATTACTTATGATAATATTGAACAAATAATTCCAACTTTATATGAAGATGGTATAATACCATTAATTTTAATTCTTGATGGGATAACAGATGTGCGAAATTTAGGAGCCATTTGTCGTACTGCAGAATGTGCCGGCGTCAATGCAATTATTTATGCAGAAAAAGGAAGTGCAATTATTAATGAAGATACAGTAAAAACTTCTGCCGGAGCAATTCATAATATTCCTATCTGTAAAGTAAAAAATATGGTTAAAACAATAAAATTTCTTACTGAAAGCGGATTAAATATCATTGCATGTACCGAAAAAACAGATGAGTTATATTACAACTTAAATTATTGTGAGCCAACGGCAATAATAATGGGTTCCGAAGGTGAAGGTATCTCTTTCGAATTGCGAAAATTAGCTCAACAAGAAGCTGCAATTCCATTACTCGGCAAAACCGAATCACTTAATGTATCGTGCGCTACAGCAGTAATTCTTTACGAAATTGTTCGTCAACGCTCAACAATATAATTTTATAGGAAAGTTTTCGTTATAATATATTGTGTGAATAATAATTATTTATGAATAAAAATTTAATAATAATTCTTAGTTTTATAGTTTTGACTCTCTCTTCATGTAGAAAAACAGAAGTATATTATGATTTCTTTGGTCGTGTTAGCAGTGAAATAGAAATGAAGAGAGGTGTACCGGATGGTACTTCTACATTTTATTTTCAGGATGGAAATAATATTAAATTAAAGAGCCATTACAAAAATGGGGAGTTAAACGGACCAACCACTCGATGGTACTATAATGGTCTTAAAGAAGCTGAAGAATATTATAAAAATAATTTACTTGATGGAGTAAGAAAAGAATGGGATAAAAACGGACATTTAATTATTGAAGAAGAATATGTTGCAGGTAATCTGGATGGAGTTTCAAAAAAATGGTATTCAAATGGTCAAATTCAGATAGATGCTTATTACTTGAATGGATTGCCACACGGCAAGTGGACATATTATGATTTCAATGGTGTTGAGGTAGGTTATGCTGAATTTGAAAAAGGAAATGGTTCGCAAATATCATTAAACCCAAATGGCACAATCGACAAAGTCATTCATTATGAGAACGGTATAAAAATTAACGAAGAATAAAATAAAAAAACAATATTTTAATAAAAAAAAGCGAAGAAACCTTTGAAAATTGAAAAATAAAACTAAACTTTGCAAAAAATTTAATAAAGCCAATAGCATTTAAAAATTTATTTATATGCTATTAATTACCAATAAATTACATAAAAATAATTAAGTATGAACGTAGAAAAAATCATGCAAGATTTAACAGCAAAGCATTCAAATGAGCCTGAATACTTACAAGCTGTTCACGAGGTTTTAGAATCAATCGTTGATGTTTACAACGCTAATCCTCAATTTGAAAAAGCAAAAATCGTTGAAAGAATGGTTGAACCTGATCGCGTCTTTACATTTAAAGTAAGTTGGGTTGATGACAATGGTGATGCTCAAGTTAATATCGGTTACCGTGTTCAATTCAACGGCGCTATTGGACCTTACAAAGGTGGTATTCGTTTTCACCCAAGCGTAAATTTAAGTATTCTTAAATTCTTAGGATTCGAGCAAACTTTCAAAAACAGCTTAACATCATTGCCAATGGGCGGTGGTAAAGGTGGCTCTGATTTCAACCCAAAAGGTAAATCCGACGGTGAAATCATGCGTTTCTGCCAAGCTTTCATGCTTGAATTATGGCGCTATATCGGTCCTGAAACAGACGTACCTGCTGGTGATATCGGCGTTGGCGCTCGCGAAATCGGTTACATGTACGGAATGTACAAAAAATTAGCTCAAGAACATACCGGCGTATTAACTGGTAAAGGTCTTAACTGGGGTGGATCATTAATTCGTCCTGAAGCTACTGGTTTCGGTGGTGTATATTTTGTTGACCACATGTTGAAAACTCAAAATATTGACATTAAAGGCAAAACTGTTTCTTGCTCAGGTTTCGGTAATGTTGCTTGGGGCGCTGCTCTTAAAGCTACCGAATTAGGCGCTAAAGTTGTTGCTATTTCCGGTCCTGACGGTTATGTATATGACGAAGCAGGTATAAGCGGAGAAAAAATCAACTATATGCTTGAATTACGTAATTCAAACCAAGATATCGTTGCTCCTTACGCACAAAAATTCCCTGGCTCTAAATTCGTAGCAGGTAAAAAACCTTGGGAAGTAAAAGTTGATATCGCTCTTCCTTGCGCAACTCAAAATGAACTTAATGGTGACGATGCAGCTGCTCTTATTAAAAACGGCGTAATCTGTGTTGGTGAAATTTCTAACATGGGTTGTACTCCAGAAGCTATCGAAGCTTTCCAAAAAGCAAAAGTTCTTTTTGCCCCTGGTAAAGCAGTAAATGCTGGTGGTGTTGCTACTTCCGGTCTCGAAATGAGTCAAAATAGTTTAAAATTAAACTGGACAAGAGAAGAAGTTGACGTTCGTTTGAAACAAATTATGGAAAATATCCATATCGCATGTGTAAAATACGGAAAACAAGCTGATGGTTATATCAACTATGTAAAAGGTGCAAACATCGCTGGTTTCTTAAAAGTTGCAAGTGCAATGTTAGACCTTGGTGTTGTTTAATATTAAACTACCATAATTAAAAATAATTGCGCGGATTAGATTTTCTTTTCCGCGCATTTTTTTAGGGGGAAAACCGATAAAATGGATAAAGTCGATAAAATGGATAAAGCCGATAAAACAGATAAAGCCGATAAAACAGATAAAGTCGATAAAATGGATAAAGTGGGTAAAAATCAACTTTTTGACATGTTTTTGACTTTTGCTAAAATAGGTGCGTTTACCATCGGTGGCGGCTGGGCTATGATTCCATTGATTGAAAAAGATGTTGTCGAAAAGAAGAAATGGATATCTAAGGAAGAATTTATTGATATAATAGCAATCGCTCAATCGTTGCCGGGAGTACTTGCTGTAAATACAGCAATCTTCGTCGGATATCGACTCAAGAAAATTCCAGGAGGTATTCTTTGTATGTTGGCATCAATATTACCTTCCTTTTTTATTATCCTTCTTATTGCAATCTTCTTTAAAGAGTTTCAACATTATCCAACAGTTGCAGCTATTTTCAAAGGCATTCGACCAGCTGTTGTTGCTTTGATATTGGTTCCGGTATTCACAACTGCAAAAAGTAGCAAAATAAATATCAGAAATGTTTTTATTCCTATTTGCGCTGCTTTGCTGATATGGTTGTTGGGTGTTTCACCAGTTTGGATTGTGCTGGCTGCGGGAGTTGGGGGAATTATTTGGAGCATTATTAAGATGAAAAGTGAAAGATGAAAGAATATGGAATATGGAATATGGAATATGGAATCTGGAATCTGGAATATGGAATCTGGAATCTGGAATTTAGAATCTGGAATTTAGAATGAAATTATGATTTATTTACAACTTTTCTGGACATATTTTAAAATCGGACTTTTAGGTTTCGGCGGCGGATATGCTATGCTTTCTTTTATTCAAACGGAAGTTGTTGAAAAACATCAATGGATTAGCATGGAGGAATTTACGGATATTGTTGCAATTTCGCAGATGACACCTGGACCAATAGGAATCAACTCTGCTACTTATATTGGATATACTGTTACCGGAAATGTTTGGGGATCAATTATTGCCACGCTCGCTATTTGTATTCCTTCATTAATAATTGTAATCACAATATCTTATTATTACAACAAATTTAAAAAGAACAAAGTATTCAATGCAGCATTATCAGGGTTACGACCGGCAACTGTTGGATTAATTGCAGCTGCGGTACTATTACTCATCACTCCACAAAATTTTATTGATTACAAGAGTTGGATAATTTTTGGAATATCTTTTCTTTTAGTTTACTTTGCAAAACTACATCCTATCGTTTTAATTCTTATCGCCGGTGGCGTCGGGTATTTGCTTTACGGACTTTAAGTTATGCTTTGCAGTCCATATTGCAGCATTAAATTCAAACCCAATAATTAAAGCTATCGCACAAACTTTCAATAAAACCAAGAAGATTATCATCGCACCTAACGAGCCATAAAAATAGTTGTAACTTCCAAAATTTACGATATATGTTCTAAAAATGTATGCCCCAATTCCAATGATTACCACTGCGATAAAAGCTCCCGGCGACCATAATTTAAAGACTTTCTTAGTTCCTCCTGGCGAATAATAATAAATGAAAGAAATAATAGTTATTGAAAAGAACATCAGAAGCGCTAACTTCAACAATCTAAAACCCCACACAACAACTTGTCCGCCGAAAGTACTCGCATCCACAAAGTTTTTTACGAAAGCTGTTTGATATGAAAGGATTATGACTACGATCACAAGTAGAACAAAAATAATAACAGCAAAAATCAATGAAATGATTCGCATTACCCACCAAGGTCTGTCGAGTACATCTTGATATGAATTGTTCAGTGATTTCATCATTGTGCTTATACCTTTTGAAGCAAAAAAGAGCAAAATAAGAAATGAAATGGAAGTTAAGCCGATTTTTGGTCGCGAAAAAGATTCTTCAAACATTGACATCAAATAAGATGTAGCTTCAAAATTGAAAATATTTGAAAATGTTTCCATGATAACTTCCATATCTATAGAGAAGTATGGGATTAATGTTGCTAAAGCCAGTACAAATGGAAAAAGTGCGATAAAGAACTGGAAAGCAATTGCCGATGCACGCGAATCCAAGAATCCGTAATGCATGCCGTTAATAAAATTCCTCAAAACATCATAATAACGTGCGCCTTGACACCATTTTGGGTATCTATGCTTTGCTCGCTTAATATATCTTTTAAAGAATTTACTATTCTCAAGCTGTAACCATAAATCAACTTTTTCGCGCATTTATTTCATTATTAAGAATGTGCAAAGATAGAAATAAATTTGGAGAAAAGGGAAAGTGAAAAGGAGAAAGGAACAGGGAGAAAAGGGAGGCAATTTTCAACTTTCAACTTTCAACTTTCAACTAAATAAGCCTATCTTTGCAAAATGAAAATTACTCTCCTACTTTGCGGAAAGACTTCGGAAAAATGGATCTCAGAAGGAATGAATATATATTCTAAACGAATCAAAAATTACATTTCTTTTGAGGAAAAAATTATTCCGGATTTAAAAAATAGCTCGAAATTATCTGTTAATGAGATAAAATCGAAAGAAGGAGAACAGATTTTAAATGAGATAGATACTTCCGATTTTTTAATTCTTTTAGATGAAAATGGAAACGAATTTTCATCCATATCATTTGCTAATGAACTGCAAAAACAGATGAACTCGGGAAGGAAAAGAGTTGTTTTTTTAATCGGTGGTCCCTACGGATTTTCACAGGAAGTTTATAAACGCGCCAATATGAAAATTTCATTATCTCAAATGACTTTCTCGCATCAAATTGTAAGGGTAATCTTTCTCGAGCAATTATACAGAGCCTTCTCTATTCTTAACAACGAACCATATCATCATCAATAATGAATTACGTTGAAGTTGACAATTTGTACAAATCTTTTGCCGAAAAAGTGCTTTTCGAGGATATTTCTTTTAAGATAGAAAAAGGAGATAAAATTGCAATGATTGCAAAAAACGGCACAGGAAAAACTACTCTCATCAACATAATTCTTGGTAATGAACTACCGGATAGCGGGAAAGTTCTCCTGCGTAATGATATTCATATCAACTTTTTAAACCAGGATACTAATTTGAATCCTGCACTGACAGTTTTTGAAACTATTTTCGAATCGGAAAATACTTTTGTAAGATGTATCAAGAATTATCAAAAATGTTTGTCTGATTTCGAAAAGGATAATAGTAAGTCAAGCGAACTCGAAAGTGCAATCGCAATGATGGACGTTCATGATGCATGGAATTACGAGAACAAAATCAAGGAGATACTGCAAGTTTTTGAAATTCCTGATTTGGAAGAATTAGTCGGTAATCTCTCCGGCGGTCAACAGAAACGACTCGCGCTTGCCAAAACTTTGATCGACAAAAGTGACCTCCTGTTTTTGGATGAACCAACAAACCATCTTGATATCGGAATGATTGAATGGCTCGAAAGTTATCTTATTAAGGAAAAAACTACTTTGTTCCTGATTTCGCACGATAGATATTTCATTGATAATGTTTGTGATGTAATTCTTGAGCTTGACGATCATAAGTTATTTAAGTATAAGAGTAGTGCTGCCGGCTCCGAAATGAGCAATAGAAATATGGAATATGAAGTCGAAAAACTTCATAATCCAAAAGGCGCTTACAGCAATTTCTTAGTAAAAAAAGCTGAGAGAATTGAGCTTGAAAGCAAAACTATTGAGAAAGCAAGAAATAGATATAAGGTTGAACTCGAATGGATGAGGCGACAGCCGCAAGCGCGACAAACTAAGTCGAAAAAGAGAATTGAAACTTTCTATGAAATAGAAAAGACTGCAAAACAGACACTTCATAATGACAGCTACAAATTTAAGGTTGAAGCTACTCGACTTGGAAAGAAGATTATGGAAGTTTACAATCTTTCTAAGTCTTATGGAGAGAAGAAGTTGATAAGCAATTTTTCCTATACTTTTATGAAGGACGACAAAATTGGTATAGTTGGGAAAAACGGCTCCGGAAAATCTACTTTTTTCAAATTACTTACGGAGCAAGTAAAAGCAGATGCAGGAAAGATTCTGGTTGGCAGCACTGTACGTATTGGATATTTCGGGCAGGAAGGATTGCAGTTCAATAATGAAAAGAAAATAATTGATATTGTAAAAGAATTTACTGAAGTTGTGAATATCGACAGTAAAGAAATCGGAGCGTCACAGTTTCTTACTTGGTTTAATTTTCCGCCTGCTGTTCAACATAATAAATACGGAAAACTCAGCGGCGGCGAAAAACGTAGATTATACCTCCTACTCATCCTACTTCAACAACCCAATTTCCTTATCCTCGACGAACCTACTAACGACTTGGATATCCAAACATTAAACCTTCTCGAAGAGTTTCTCGAAAGTTACGAAGGTGTGCTTTTAATTGCTTCACACGACAGACTTTTCTTAGATAAATTGTCGAATCATATTTTTGCTTTCGAGGGAAATGGTAATATCAAGGATTATCCCGGAAATTACTCGCAATATGTTGAATGGAAAGCTAAGAAAGCACTACAGAACAAGCAGATTAAGAAGGAAGTAAAGCAAACTGAAGTTGCTGCAACTCAGAAAGATAATGATGCGCCGAGAAAAGCAACTTTTAAAGAAAAAAAGGAATACGAAGAACTAACAAACAAGATTGAATTATTTGAAACCGAGAAAAAAGACCTCATCAACAAACTTAGCAACACACAAGATGCAGTGGAGCTTGATTCATTAAGCAAGCGCTATGCGGAAGTTGAGAATGAGTTGATGATGATGGAAGATCGATGGCTGGAGCTGGCGGAAATAGTTGAGAGCATAAAGTGAAAAGTAGTGCGTGCATTATTCTTTTTTGCATTATTCTTTTTTGCATAATGTAAAATTATTGTATATCTTTGCATCAAAAATAAAATTATAAGAAATGAATCCTTTCAGTTATGGTAAAATAGTAAGAGGCGACAGCTTTTACGATAGGAAAGAAGAGCTTAAACGCATTGTTGCAATTCTTACCGGAGGCAATAATATGGTTCTTTATGCCCCACGTCGATTTGGGAAGACGTCCTTAGTTTTTAGAGTAATTGAGAAAATGGAAAAAGAAGGGTATATTTGTATTTATTTCGATTTTATGCCGGTTTTTTCTGTAGAATCTTTTGTTCGACTTTATTCAAAAGCATTAGCCGAAAAACAATCTAATCTACAAAAATTTGTAAAACTTTTTTCTTCATCAATCAAAAACATTCGTCCTACTTTAAGCTTTGATCGAGATGGCTTGCCAGAATTCTCAATTGATTTTGTCGGAGAGAAAGTTGATGAGACAACTATCTCAGAATTATTAGATTTAACTGAGAAAATTGCAGGAAATAAACGAATTATAGTATTTTTTGATGAATTTCAAGAAGTTGAAAAAATAAGTAAAATCAATTTTGAAGCTCTACTTAGAAGTAAAATACAGCAACAAGAAAAAACTAATTATTTGTTTTTCGGTAGTAAAACACATTTGTTGAAACAAATGTTTAATGATAAAAAGAAGCCTTTCTATAATTCTGCAACTCAAATGAGTATAAAAGGACTTCCGGAAAAGGATACCGTTGCATATTTGCAAAAACAATTTTCCTCCTCTAATATAACAATAAATGAAGAAGAGGCTTGGCATATCATTTCCATAAGTTCCAATATTCCTCATTATATTCAAATGTTGGCTGCAGAAATATGGCAATACATGATTAACAACTTATGTGTTGTAACAAAAGAAATTATAGATACAAGCGTTGACATAATTGTAAATATGAAAAGTGATTATTATATGGAATTATTCAACAGACAGTCAAACAGCAAGAAAGAATTACTTCAAGCGTTAACACAAAACGGCAAAAATGTCTTCTCAGCAGATTACATAAGAAAAAATAATTTACCATCCGCCTCTTCATTGCAACGAGCAGTTGTCGAACTTGTTAATGATGGAGTAATAGAACGAGTTAATGATGAGTATTTCATTACAGATCCATTTTTTAAACTTTTTGTTGAAAGAGTAACTTAACAAAACTGTTTCAGCCTATTTTATTTCAACAACAAATACTATTTGGATTTTGCAGGTATGGGAAAATACTCGCATAAAGATGAAAGAACAAAATTTTCCGGAATATCTTTTTGTTTTTTGATGAAATACAGAAAAAGATAATTGGAAGAATATGCAGGCATAATAGATTTTGAAATATTTCTGAATATGAATCCGATTGAGTTGTTTTAAAAAAATGTTTCTTGTAAACAACAATTTATGATTTATATTCTCGCTAATTGTATATTAGAGCCTCTTTTTGCCTTGTATTATTTGAAAAATATATAATATTTTGCCTTGTATTATTCAAAAAAATGTTGTATTTTTGCCTTGCGAAATTATAAACAACAATTAACATGCAAGAAAAATACATTAAACGTCAATTAGATAACGAATTAATTAGATGGAAAAATGACGATTCGCGTAAACCACTACTTTTGCGAGGAGCGCGACAAGTTGGAAAATCATCTTCTGTACGATATTTTTCTAATCAATTTGAATATTTTGTTGAAATCAATTTTGAGATGGAAAAGAAAGTGCATGAATTTTTTGTTGATGATTTATCTCCTCAAAAGATTATTGACAAACTTTCGATTCTTTATGATATTCCTATCATTCCGGGAAAGACATTACTTTTTTTTGATGAGATTCAGGCTTGTTTACCTGCAATTTCTTCTTTACGATTTTTCTATGAAAAGATGCCCGAATTACATCTTGTTGCAGCGGGTTCATTGTTAGAATTTGCATTGACAGAATTACCTTCGTTTGGCGTTGGACGCATCCGATCATTATTTGTTTATCCACTATCTTTTAATGAATTCTTGGATGCTTCCGGAGAAAATACTTTGAAAAAGGAGATGCAAAAAGCATCTCCTAAACATCCATTAGATAATATTTTTCATGAAAAATTACTTACTTATCTAAGGCTTTTTTTGGTTTTAGGAGGGATGCCGGAAGTAGTTGCTGAATATATTAAAACAAAAGATATAAAAAGAACTCAGCAAATACTAGACGACCTAGTAATTTCATTGAAAGATGATTTTGTAAAGTATAAAGCGAAAGTACCTTCATTGCGAATTAATGAAATTTTTGATTCAGTAATACAACAATCAGGTGGAAAGTTTATGTACTCTAAAGCATCTCTTACGTCAAATCATTTACAAATCAAAGAAGCTTTGGAACTATTAATTATGGCCGGATTAGTTATTCCTGTAACTCATACATCTGCAAACGGATTACCTCTGGGTGCAGAAGCAAATCCAACAAAACGGAAAATGTTGTTATTTGATACAGGCATATTACAACGACTATCTGGCTTACCTTTGTCTGACATTATTCTTGGAAATGATTTTAAATCAATCAATAAAGGACATCTTGCTGAACAGTTTGTTGGATTAGAATTATTAAAATCGTCTTCTCATTTTGCTCGCAATGAGTTATATTATTGGCATCGTGAAGCTAAAAGTAGTAATGCTGAAGTAGATTATTTAATTCAACATGGGGAACAAATAATTCCAATTGAAGTAAAATCGAGTAATCAAGGAAGCATGCAAAGTATGTATTTGTTTCTTAATGAGAAACATTTAGATTTTGGAATTAGAACTTCACTGGAAAACTTCTCAGAATACAACCAAATTAAAGTTTATCCGCTGTATGCTATTAGCAAGTTAGAAGAATAGATACACATTCCATTGAACAATTTTCTAGAAATTTGTTGATTTTGTTGTGCAATATTTGTATAATTCATGGACAAATTCTCTCTATCAATATTTTTGACATAACTGTCAATTTATTTTACACTTTCAAATATCATATAAATTTTATTAAGCTAATAATCCGTTATTTACATCTTCGGCACAATTAGTGTAATGTCTTACCATATTATCATAAAACCTTGTAATCATGATGCGATTTTTTAATAACACCAAACGACTTATTCTCAACAATGTTTTAAATATTATCGGATTATCGGTTGCTTTTGCTGCCTTTGTTATCCTTATTATTCAGGTTAACTACGAACTAACTTTCGATAGATGTTATAAAGATTATGATAGAATATACCGACTTGAAAGTATTCATTCTGACAATCCGAAATATTCGCCTGCAATATGCAGACCTTTTGGTGAAATTATTCCACAAACTTTTCCTGAAGTTGAAGTTGGCGCTTACACTGCATTTTACAATGAAGTATATTTTGCTCCGCTTCAAGACGTTACTAAACATATTGTTTATTGGTTGAACTGGGGCTCGCCAAGCATTCCTTATGTTTTTGGTTTCGAACTTGTTGATGGCAATTTTGACGATCTAAACAAACCTGATCATATTATTATTCCTCAAAGTTTGGCTGAAAAGTTCTTCCCTGATGAATCTGCTACTGGCAAACAATTATTAGAAGGCGAAAGCAAAAACTTATCCATAGAAAATAATACCAAAATTTACACAATCGCAGCTGTATATAAAGACCTTCCTCAAAACACATCAATGAAAAATTATATTTATGTAAATTTTGGTGATGAATATATTGATGATCGCACAGAATGGAGTTTTGAATACTTCTACAAATTAAATAAAGGCGTTAACCATGAACTACTTGGAAAAGAAATAGAAAGTTTTTTACTTAACACATATTATGCAGACCAAGACCATGAAGGCTATGAGTTTATCAGATTAAATCCGGTTCGTAATATTTATTTTTCGCGCGATACACGAGATGATGGAGTAAAAGGTAATTTTTCAATTACTCTGTCATTGCTTACTATTGCAATATTAATTGTAGTAATTGCAATAATCAATTTTATTAACTTTTCGATGGCTACAGTTCCGTTGAATATTCGCCGTATCAACACAATGAAAGTACTTGGAAGTACAAATTCAAAGCTAAGATTAAGGCAAATTTTTAATATTGCTATTATCTCAATAATATCTTATTGTGTAGCGTTACTGATAGTTAACATTATTGCAGGAACAAGTTTTGCATCTTTGATTTCAGCAAAATTAGATTTTGTTTCTAATTGGAAAGTAATAGTATTTGGTGGAATTATCGCAATAGTTGCCGGCGTTTTAGGCGGAATATATCCGGCTTTTTACAGCACATCTTTTTCTCCTGCAATTGTTTTAAAAGGATCATTCGGTTTATCTGTAAAAGGACGAAAATTACGTGCTTCGTTAATTGCTGTTCAGTATATTATCTCCATCACATTATTGATTGTTGCGATGTTTATTTTTGTTCAGAACAGATTTATGAAAAAACATGATCTTGGTTTCCGTAAAGAAAATGTATTAACTCTTTATTCATCGAAAAACATTGTAAATCAGAAAGAAGCTTTTCTATCCGAATTAAAAACCAATCCTAATATTCTGGATATTACTTTCGCAGATGGTCCGATTGTTTCTAATAGCAGAATGGGTTGGGGCGTAAGTTATAAAGATGATAATATTTCTTTCACTTGCTATCCTGTTGCAACGAATTTTATTGATTTCTTTGGAATTGAAGTTATTGAAGGTCGGGGTTTTAGAGAAAGTGATGATTTAAAACGAAACGGAACTTATATTTTCAATGAAAGTACCAAAGAAAAATATGGAGTTAAAGTAGGAGACAAAATCGGTGGTCATCTTGATGGAGGTGCAGATGAGGGCAGCGCGGATGCACTTGCAGACATTGTAGGTATTGTCAAAGATTTCAACTTTCAACCTCTACAATATTCTATCTCGCCAATTGCTTTATATGTTTATGGAACTGAGCCCTGGCGTTTGCAAACATATACTTTTATTAAAATTACCGGAAATGACACAAAAGGCACAATTGATCATATTCGAAAAACATTAAAGAAAATTGATCCAAATATAACTGATAGAAGCATTTGGTTTATGGATAAAAACATTGAGTATATGTATCAAAAAGAAGATAATCTTGCTAAATTAATTCTTATATCTTGTTTCCTATCAGTGTTTATCTCAATAATCGGTATTCTCGGATTAATATTTTACGAAAGTCAATTCCGAAGAAAAGAAATTGCAATCAGAAGAGTTTTTGGTTCATCTATTTCGGAAATACTTTCAATGTTTAACAAAACCTATTTAAAAATAACACTGATATGTTTTGTAATCTCTGTTCCGATATCTTATTTTATAATCAAAGAATGGCTAAAAAGTTTTGCCTATCGTTCACCAATCCCTTTTTGGATTTGGATAGTTGCTTTAACAATAATTGTCTTATTAACTTCAATAATAATTAGTTTACAAAGTTTACGTGCAGCGAGAGCAAACCCTATAGAATCGATAAAATCGGAGAATTGATTATTTGCATTATGATATAATAACATTAAATTTTAACTTTTGATTTTCAACAAATTATCTCTTTGTTAAAATATTGTTAATAACTGTTTCTTTTTTTATTTATTTTTTCCGAATATATATTACTATCTTAGCAGAACGCTGGTCAAGATTTTTTTGACTTGAATAATACTAATTGACAGTTGTTTACTAAATTTCAAAATTATTAAATCTATGGGTTCGGACAGTTTGTTATTTAATTTGGATAATATCGTATCAGAAAAAATCGATTCTAAAATTGAAACGGAAAAAGAAACGTATTTACAAAGATTAGAAAATACGAGAGAAGTACCATCTCTCATACAAGAAAATTATTCTAATGATAATCTGCTTGAAATCAATAATAATAAATTCGTACATAAAAATAATAGGGTGAAATATTCAATCGAAGAAGCTAAGGAAGAAGCAACAAAATATTTTAAAGGAGATGACCTCGCTGCTGATGTATGGGTAAAAAAATATGCCCTGAAAGATTCTAACGGCAATATTTATGAAAAAAGTCCGGATGAAATGCATAGAAGAATTGCTTCTGAAATAGCACGAATAGAAAAGAAATATCCAAATCCAATAAGTGAAGAAGAAATATACGAACTGTTTAAAGATTTTAAATACGTAATACCAGCAGGAAGTCCAATGGCAGGAATCGGTAATGATATGCAAATATCTTCGTTATCGAACTGTTTTGTTATCGGCACTGAAGGTGATTCAGACTCGTACGGTGCTATTCTTAAAATCGACCAGGAGCAAG
>JAJDHA010000023.1 GCA_030265965.1 Odoribacter sp. OttesenSCG-928-L07 | reverse complement strand
GAATGGAGAATGGAGAATTGAGAATTGGAATGAATGAAATGAATGATGAAATGGAAAAACAAAAATGTTAATAACGTAAGATTTGTATTTTTGAATCAATTTTCAACATTCAATTTTCAACTTTTCAACTAAATAAACTATCTTTGCAGCTAATTGAAAATTATTTAGAATGTACGAATATATAGTCGGAAAATTGGTTTATTCGAACCCGAGTTATGCAGTTGTAGAATGTGCGGGGATCGGATATAACATACAAATTTCGGTAAATACATTTTCGTCGATAAAAGATGGAGAAACGGTGAAATTATTTTTGCATCAAATCTTGAGAGAAGATAGCGAAATGTTATTTGGCTTTTTTGATGAAAAAGAAAGAGTATTATTTCGTCATTTGATAACAGTATCAGGTGTTGGAGCAAATACAGCAAGAGTAATATTATCATCGAATGCGCCGGGAGAATTGTACTCAATTATTGTAAATAAAGAAAGTAGCAGATTAAAATCAGTAAAAGGAATTGGAGAAAAAACCGCGCAAAGAATAGTTCTCGACCTGGCAGATAAATTGTTAAAAGAAAATTTTGAAGTAGGAAACATAGGTCAAACACACAATAATTCCGCAAATGAAGCGTTATCTGCTTTGACTGTACTTGGATTTCCAAGAATGGCGGTCGAAAAAGCTCTTAAAAAAATCATTGAAACTAAAACTACCGACTTGAGCGTAGAAGAGTTGGTAAAAGAGACTTTAAAAATTTTATAGATTGAAAAAGTTATATAAATACATTATTGTTTTTTCTGTAATTTTATTTTCGGGAATGTTATTAGCATATCCGAAAATTGCTGCTGATTACCCTAATCAAAATTTTGATTTTGAATTTCAACAACCTGACACAACTCTTCGTTTTCCGATACAAAAAGATACTGGACTTGACCCTTATAGGGAAAGTAACTCATTATATCTAAATGATCCTTCAAATATCAAAACAACGGTAGAATATGACCCGGTGTTAGATCAATATGTTTTGAAAAGAAAAATTGGAAATGTTGACTATCGCGATCCGTATTACTTTGACTTGAAAGAATATAGGGATTTTGAAATGAAAAGAGGGGTGAATCAATATTGGAAAGAAAGATCAGCCACAGCAGGAAGCGATGCAAAAGAAGGATTAATACCAACAATCAATATTCGTAGTGAAGCTTTCGATAGAATTTTTGGTTCTAATACAATTGATATTCGTCCTCAAGGAGCTATTGAATTGAGATTCGGAATATTACATAATTTTAGAGATGATCCTAATTTGAATACCAGGCAAAGAAGACATACTGGTTTCGACTTTGATATGAATATGCAAATCAATGTTATGGCTATGATTGGCGAAAAGATTCGTCTTAATTTCAATATGGATTCAAGAAATGTAAATTTTGAAGTCGATAATGATAATAAATTAGCTTATGAAGGTAATGAAGATGAAATTATTCGACTGATAGAAGCAGGTAATGTTACAATGCCTATCAATAGCAGTTTGATTACCGGCAGTCAATCGCTTTTTGGTATTAAAACTAAATTGCAATTCGGAAGATTAACTATCACCGGAGTAATTGCCAAACAAAATTCAACTTCTTCTAATGTTACTGTTTCAGGAGGTGTTCAAAAGACAGATTTTAAGATTAAAGCCTCTGATTATGATGAAAATAGGCACTTCTTCTTGGCGCAATATTTCCGCGATAATTATGAAAACGGTTTATCAACCCTACCTATTATAAATTCAAATGTCAATATTACTAAAATTGAAGTTTGGGTAACAAATATTGGCTCTGCAGTAACAGAAAATAGAAATATTATTGCATTCTCCGATTTAGGTGAGTACAATCCGAATAATCAATTCGTTTATCCATCAAGCGGCGGAACTATGCCTAATAATTCATCAAATACCTTAATGATGATGATGGATACTGCAAAGCTTAGAGATGTTAATTCCGTATATAATTATTTGTCAACATTACCCGGCTCAGACTTTTCTCAAGGTAGAGATTTTGAAAAAGTTGAAAGTGCAAGAAAATTGTCTTCTAACGAATATACGTTTAATCGTTATTTGGGATTTATTTCTTTGAGTACTTCTTTAACTGCCGGACAAGTTCTTGCGGTAGCATTTCAATATACAGTAAATGATGAGGTTTATCAAGTCGGAGAGTTTTCTGATCAAGGGGTTGTTTCGCCAAATAATCTTGTTGTTAAACTTTTAAGAAGTACATCAATAGATACAAAGCACCCAATGTGGAACTTGATGATGAAGAATGTTTATGCTCTTAATGCTTATCAGGTGGAATCACAAGACTTTATGTTGAATGTGTTATTTTCAGGTAATGATAATGGAGTGGCAACAGGTTATTTTAAAGAAGGACCTGAAGGAATTAAAGGTATATCATTACTTAAATTATTCGGTTTAGATACATTAGATGCACAAAATAATCCGATTGCCGGTGGTGATGGTATTTTCGATTTTATTGATAATGCTGCTTCAGGCGGCGGTACCATTCAGTCGTCGAATGGTAGAGTTTTCTTCCCTGTCCTCGAACCTTTCGGCTCACATTTGAGAAAAATATTGCCGGCAAGCATGGCTAATAAATATGCCTACGACTCTCTTTATACTCAAACAAAAACAAACGCAAAACAATTAACAGAAAAAGATAAATTTTTGCTTTCAGGTTATTACTCATCATCAGGAGGTGCAGAGATAAATCTTAATGCCTTTGATGTTCCGCAAGGCTCTGTTGTTGTAACTGCAGGAGGAAGAACATTGGTCGAAAATGTAGATTATACTGTAGATTATATCTTCGGAAGAGTTACTATTATTAATGATGGGATCTTAAATTCCGGCGCAACAATAAATGTTTCTACTGAAAGCCAATCGGGATTAGGATTTAAAAAACAGAGTTTAATGGGAGTTCGAGCCGATTATTTGTTTAGTCAACATCTTAATTTCGGGGCTACTTTTATGCACCTGAGAGAAAAACCATATACTACAAAAGTTACATACGGCGATGAACCTATTGCCAACTCTATTTGGGGAATGGATATTCAATTTCAAAAAGAAGTCCCATTCATTACCAAAATGGTTGATTTCTTGCCATTAATAAGTACAAGAGCACCTTCAATGGTAAGTGCAAGTGCTGAATTTGCTCAATTTATTCCCGGTCATCCTAATATGATTGGAGCCTCAGGAAATTCGTTTATTGATGACTTTGAGTCAAGTAAACAGTCGATTAGCTTAGTGTCTCCATATTTCTGGTTTCTCGCTTCAACACCATCTTATTTTCCTGAAGCAAGCTCCGGCGATTTAAGCTACGGTTTCAAAAGATCAAAATTAGCGTGGTATGTTATAGACCCGATTTTTTATCAATCGGGATATATGCCTTCCGGTATTGATTTAGTGGAAGCGTCTAACCATTTTGTTAGAAGAATTGAACAAAAAGAATTGTTCCCTAAGGCGGAAGCCGCAAATAATCAACTTGTTACTCTTACTGTACTTAACTTAGCATATTATCCGACAGAAAGAGGTCCGTACAACTATAATGTTGACGAACTAAAAGATGACGGAACTTTGGAGAATCCTGAAGATAAATGGGCAGGCGTAATGCGAAAAATGGAAACTACAGATTTCGAAGCTAATAATATAGAATATATAGAGTTTTGGTTGTTAGATCCTTTTATTGACCCTGATGATGATGGTGTACAAGAACCATTAAATACTAAAGGTGGAAAATTAATATTTAACCTTGGAGATATCTCTGAAGATATTTTAAAAGACGGAAGAAAAAGTTTTGAAAACGGATTACCTATTGATGATAATGTTTCAGGCGTCGATACTACAATTTGGGGTCGTGTTCCAAGCATGCAAGCTCTGGTTTACGCATTCGATAGTGATCCGGCTTCACGACCATATCAGGATGTTGGCTACGATGGATTAAATAGTACTCGCGCAAATAACAATGACGAATATTCATTCTTTTACGACTCTTATATCTCCAAGATTTCGGAAAAATTCGGCGGAACAAATAGTTTAGCTTATCAAAATGCTGTTCAAGACCCTTCTGCTGATGATTTTAAATATTTTAGAGGCGCGGATGTCGATAATGATGAAATGTTTTCTTCTTCTATATTGATGAGATATAAAAACTTTAACGGTCCAGAAGGAAACTCATGCGCACAAGAAAATTCCCCAGAATCGTTCGATATATCTGCAACGACTCTTCCAAATATGGAAGATATAAATAATGACAATACTTTAAATGAAAGCGAAAATTTCTATGAGTATATCGTTAACCTTGACCCTAACAGAATGGTTATTGGTGAAAATTATATTACAGATATTTACGAAGCAAAAAATATTCAACTTCAAAACGGTACCAGAAGTAATGCAACTTGGTATCAATTTAAAGTGCCTATATCACAACCTGATAAAGTTCACGGTGTAATATCTGATTTCACTTCTATACGATTTATGCGTATGTTCTTGACTGAATTTGAAGAGCCTGTTGTTTTACGCTTTGCTACTTTGGAATTAGTTAAGGGCGACTGGAGAAGATTTAGCGATGATTTATTAGCTCCCGGTGAATATATTCCAAACAACTCTGTTAACCAAACAAATTTTGATGTCTATACCGTAAGTCTTGAAGAAAACAGCGGCGCAACTGATAGAGTCCCTTATGCAATGCCTCGCGGAGTATTAAGAGATAGAGATTATTCTACAACAAATTATGCTCAACAAAACGAACAGTCAATGGCAATGACGGTTACAAACTTGTTTGATGGTGATGCACGCGGTACTTACAAAACTTCCGGCTTCGACTTTAGAAATTATCAAAACCTTGAAATGTATATCCATGCTCATGCTGAAAATGAATCGGATAATACAAAGTATGCTAATACTACCGGCGCAATATCTGTGTTTATTAGATTCGGTCCCGACCTAACGGAAAATTACTATGAATATGAAGTGCCCATAACAATTACCCCGTGGGGTACTACTGCCGGTAATCTCGACCTTATCTGGATGGAAGAAAATATGATGAATGTCGAATTCGAGAAACTTATAGATGCTAAAATAAAACGAGATGAAGAAATAGGAAAAAATCCATCAATGTCAACGATGTATCCGTATTCGGTGGCAGACGGTAAGAATCTTATAACTATTCTCGGTACCCCAACTATGAGTACTGTGGATGCAATTCTTATAGGTATAAAAAATCCAAAACAAACTAATGTGTCTGTTAATGATGATGGTATGCCGATTTCTATGACAGTCTGGGTTAATGAATTAAGACTAACTAACTTCAATGAGAAAAGCGGTTGGGCAGCAACAGCAAATTTATCAGCAAATCTTGCCGATTTCGGAAATATCGCAGTATCTGGATTGTATTCTACTCCGGGATTCGGAAATATCAATACTAAAGTTAGTGAAAGATCTCAAGAAACAATATCTAATATTTATACATCGGTAAACCTTGAAATGGGAAAAATATTTCCTGAAACTTCGGGCATTAGAGTTCCGGTACACTTCGATTATTCGGAAGAAATTGCTACTCCAGAATATGACCCACTTAATCCCGATATATATATGAAAGATCAATTGAATTTGATAGATGATAGATCGGAAAGAAAAGAATATAAAGAAAAATTACAGGATATTACTACAAAAACTAATGTCAATGTAATGAATGTGAGAAAGGATAGAACAAGCGCAAATACTAAGAAACCACATTTTTGGGATATTGAAAACTTTGATATCTCCTATTCTTATTCAAAAACACATCAGAGTAATATCGACTTAGAATATTATGATAAAATAATTCATACCGGAGGATTAGGATATTCTTTCAATGCTAATCCAAAGAATATTAAACCGTTTGCTAAAGTTAAGTTCATGAAGAATAAAAACTGGGCGTTTATTAGAGATTTCAATTTCTATTACCAACCACGCTCATTTGTTTTTAGAACTAATATGGATAAAACTTATATCGAACGATTAATAAGAAATAAAACCGGCGACGATATCATAATTAATCCAACAGTTTCAAAACAATGGAACTGGAATAGAAATTACATGTTTAAACATGATTTTGCAACATCATTGAAATTCGATTATGCAGCAAACGCAATGTCGTATATAGATGAACCGGCTGGTTTGATTGTTGATAAAGACGCATATAGACAAGAAGTATGGACGTCGGTAAAAGGCTTTGGAAGAATTAATTCATTTAATCAAACAGCAGGACTTAATTGGACAGTTCCTATAAATAAGATTCCGTTTTTAGGCTGGATAAATCTTACCGCTAAATATGATGCTGCTTTAAGATGGAATGCAAGCGCATTGTCGGTTCAAGAAAAAATGGGTAATACAATAGAAAATTCAGCTAATGTTAATATTTCTTCGAATTTTAGATTGTCAACATTATATAATAGTATTCCGTATGTAAAAGATGCTGTTAAAACAACACCAAAACGCCAACAACCGGCAAAACCTAAACAAGCATCCGAAAATGACACAATTCCGGTAGCAAAACCAAAAGTTAATTATGCAAAAATCATAGGTGACGGAGTGCTTAAAATAATCTTTGGTGTTAAAGATGTTAGCTTATCATACCAAAATACCGGCGGAACTATTTTGCCCGGATTTATTCCTGAACCTAATAACTTTGGTTATAATTGGAAAAACAATGCGCCAACTTGGGGATTTATTTTAGGAAGTCAACAAGATATAAGACACAAAGCCGGCACAAACGGATGGCTTACCGCAGATACTCTGATGAATAATCGATACAGCCAAACAAATGCTGTCAATATAAATTACCGAGCTAATTATGAACCATTCAACGGATTTAAAATAGAACTTACCGGTTCATATAGATCATCAGAAAATTATTCTGAATTATATAAGGCAGATGCAAACGGTAATTTCGGTCAAACAGGATATGCACCAATGTACGGAGGTAGTTATCAGGTGTCGTATATTTTTATTAAAACAGCATTCAAAAAAACTCAAACAATTAAAACAGATGAGCGTACGGAAAATAATATTTCGCCAACATTCGAACAAATGAAAGAATATCGAAATACAATCGCATATCGGTACGCTGAGGAAAATGTTAATTGGGATCGAAACTCATTTGTTGACACACTATCAGGACAATCTTATCCAATGGGTTATGGACCAAGTCAACAAGAAGTTGTTCTTACTTCCTTTATTGCAGCTTATGCCGGAATTGATCCTAATAAAATTAATTTAACATCATTCCCGAAAATCCCATTGCCAAATTGGAATTTTCAGTTTAACGGTTTGTCAAGAATAGAAGCGCTTAAACCTTATTTCAGAAATATATCTATTAAACATACTTACAGAAGTACGTATAACATAGGTAGTTATTCTAATAATGTGTATTACGAAGAAAATAATGGCTTCTCGTCGGCTTATGATGATGCATATAACTTTATTGCCTCAAAAGAAATTGCTGTAGTACAAATTACAGAACAATTTGCACCTCTAATTGGAATTGAAGTTACAATGCAAAATAGTCTTATGGCTAATATTCAAATTAGAAAATCACGAACACTCGGACTAAGTTTTGCGAATAATCAGTTGACTGACAATTCTTCAGATGAATATGTTATTGGAATAGGTTATAGGTTTAAAGACGTGAAATTTACAGTTAGGTCTGTCGGTGGCAGAGGTAAAAAAACTAATCTAAATAGCGATATCAATATTAAACTCGACTTTTCAATTAGAGACAACATGACTGTTCTTAGAAGATTGGGTGAAGAAGTAAATCAAATCTCTTCAGGACAACAGATTTATTCAATAAACTTCTCGGCGGATTATATGGTTAGTAAAAATCTTACTATCGCTCTTTATCACGAACAAACCATTAATAAACCTCGACTGGAAACTTCTATTCCAAACTCTACAATTAGATCGGGTATTAGTTTGAGAATGTCTTTGGCACAATAAATGAAAAAAAGTTTTTGAAATAGAAAAATAAATATTACTTTTGCAAAAAAATAATTTAAAAATTAATTCAAATAAATTTTTATGAATATACCGGAAAACTTAAAATTCACTGAACATGATGAGTGGATTCGTATTGATGGCGATGTAGCTACAATAGGCATTACCGACTTTGCACAAAGTCAACTTGGAGATATTTCTTTTGTTGAGGTTGAAACAGTTGGTGAAGTTCTTGATAGAGAAGAACGCTTCGGAAATATTGAAGCAGTTAAAACTTCAGTAGGCGTGTTTATGCCTGTAAGTGGCGAAGTTTTAGAATTTAATGAAGAGCTTGAATCTGATCCTGCTTTAATAAATAATGAACCTTATGAAGGTGGTTGGATTATTAAAGTTAAAGTATCTAATCCGGAAGAAGCTAATGAATTAATGGATGCTGCCGGATATGAAAAATATCTTGAAGACAGAGTATAATTGATATTGAAAAGAAGTTAATCATGGATAAAAGAAAAACAAGTAAATCAGACTTAGAAGGCAAACAAATGATATTTGTTGAAATAGGTTTGATAATTGCCTTGGCAGTGTGCTTAGTTGCTTTTGAATGGAAAAAATATGACATTCAAAAAGTTGACATAGAAGCTCGTGCCGATATCGAAGTAATGGAGGAAATCGTACTCCAAACAAAACAAGAAAAACCACCACCACCACCAAAACAAGTACCCCCAACAACAACTCTTCTTAATATCGTTGAAAACGAAGTTGAAATCGAAACTGATATTATCGTTGACGTTGAAATGTCGGAAAATCTTGAATTAGAAGAATACGTTCCTTACGAAGTCGAAGAAGAAGAAGTAAATGAAGCGGAAATATTCCTCATTGTGGAAAAACAACCTACTTTTCCAGGTGGTGAAGTTGCCCGTCTTAAATATTTACGTGATAATGTAAAATATCCGCAAATAGCTAAAGAATCAGGTATCCAAGGAACTGTTTATATACAATTCGTTATTGAACCGGATGGTTCAGTTAGTAATGTAATCGTTCAACGTGGTATCGGCGGCGGTTGCGATGAAGAGGCTGTTAGAGTTATTAAAAACATGCCTAAATGGTCGCCTGGTGAACAAAGAGGTAAAAAAGTTAGAGTACAATTCTCTATGCAAGTTAAATTTACCCTACAAGGATCATAGAAGTAAAATTAAATAGGTAATTAATTAAAGCCCGTAACGATTTATTGTTGCGGGCTTTTTTGTGATGGGTGACGGGTGACGCGTGACGGGTGACGCGTGACGAGACAGAGCGAAGTAGAGGCACAGTTGCCTGAGCCTGTCGAAGGCAACACTAATAAATGTTTATACAAACAACACTGGGGCTTCGACAAGCTCAGCCCCCACAACACGTCACTCATCACTCATAACTCGTCACACGTCACGTGTCACACGTCACTCGTCACACGTCACGTGTCACTCGTCACTCGTCACTCACATAACTTCGTCACCAAAAATCTTTCTCCCTTCCATCTAATTTACTATCTTTGCAACCGTATTTAAAACAATAAAAATAATATTATGATAACAAAATTAGATCAAATATTTGATGTACTCAAATCGCGTCCACAAAAAAGATTAATAGGCGCTTATGCTTGCGATAGTCATACCTTAGATGCAATATCAGAAGCAGTTAACCTTGGTATTATTAGCGCTACTTTAGTAGGAGATACCAAACTTATCGAACAAACTTGCGAAAAAGATGGTATCAATATATCCAATTTTACAATCGTTCACGAACCTAATGATTCTATCGCAGCTGCAAAAGCTGTTGATATGATAAATAAAGGTGAAGGCGACCTGCTGATGAAAGGTTTGTTGAGTACAGATAAATATATGCGCGCAATTTTGAATAAAGATAACGGATTGGTTCCACCGAAAAGCGTGCTTAGCCACGTAACCGTAATCGAAAATCCTAATTATCACAAGTTATTAGTTGTCGGTGATGTGGCAATTATACCTGCTCCCGATTTTGACCAAAAAGTTGCTATCACAAAATATTTGATAAACGCAGCTCACGGATTAGGAATTGATAATCCAAAAGTTGCGGTCATTGCTGCAACAGAACAAGTTTTACCTAAAATGCCTGCTTGTGTCGATGCATCTGTCATTTCCAAAATGGGAGAAAGAGGACAAATCGGGAAAGCAATAATCGATGGACCACTCTCATTAGATCTTGCTGTTGACATGGAAAGCGTTGAAATAAAAAAGATGAGCAGCAAAGTTGCCGGTGATGCCGACTGTCTCGTATTTCCTAATATCGAATCAGGAAATGTTTTCTACAAAACAAACACAAAACTTGCCGGTGCCGAATTAGGCGCTTTTGTTGCCGGAGCAAAATGTCCGTGTGTTCTTTCTTCTCGAGGAGATTCTGTTAAAACAAAACTATACTCAATAGCAATTGCCGCATTATTAGCTTAAGAAATGGATAGAATAACTTCGTTGAATGAGCTTACAGCAGTTTTAAAACAAAAATCAAAAAAGTACAAAATTGCTGTAGCATGTGGACACGATAGCAACACAATTAATGCTCTCGCAGAAGCGGCAAAAAATAATTTTGCACTACCAATCCTTGTCGGAAAGAAAAATATTATCATTAATATTATTAAAGAAAATGATTTAAATGAAAATCTTTTTCAAATAATTGATGAACAAGATGATATTAAAGCTTTAAATATTGCTCTCGAAATGGTTAAAAACGATGATGCAGATATTTTTATGAAAGGTTTAATAGGAACAGACAAGTTTCTTCAAGCAGTTTTACATAAAGAAAAAGGTTTAATGCAACCCAAAGCTGTTATGAGCTACGTTTGTGCCGTCGAAGTGCCGAAATATCACAAACTGCTTTTTATTACCGACACGGCTGTACTTCCTTATCCCGACTTGGAGCAAAAAATCGCAATGCTTAAATATAGCGTCAATATGGCAAAACAATTCGGCATAGAAAAACCTAAAGTTGCGCTGATTGGTTCCTCTGAAAAAGCAAGTCAAAAAGATACTTATTCGACAGATTATTCAGTAATGTGCAAAATGGTGGATCGTAAACAATTACCCGATTGTATTATTGATGGACCACTTGATGTTTTCTTGGCATGTGATAGAGAAAGCGTAGAAATAAAAGGAGTACCCACACCCGTCAACGGCGATGCTGATGTACTTTTATTTCCAAGTTTGGAAGCCTGTAATAGTTTCTACAAGGGTTTAATGCTCTTTGCAGGAGGAGAACTTGCAGGATTAATTCAAGGTACTACTAAACCCGTTGTAGTAATGTCGCGAAGCGAAAGCGAAAAATCAAAATATTATTGCGTTGCACTCGCTTGTTTAATGAGTGAAAAATAAAATAATTCTCAAATTAAAAAATATGTACAGAATATTAGCAATTAACCCCGGTTCAACCTCAACAAAAATTGCGGTTTTTGAAGATACAAAGGAAATCTTCATTACAACATTAAGACATAGTTCTGAAGAAATTCAAGGATTTGAAAGAATAACAGATCAATTCGAATTTAGGAAGGATATTATTATTAACGAATTAAAAAACGCAAACATTGATGTTTATTCATTAGATATCATTGTTGGCAGAGGCGGTCTTGTAAAACCGATTCCAAGTGGAGTTTATGAAGTTAATGATGCATTAAAACACGACTTGATAGAAAGTAAATTGGGCGAACATGCAAGTAATCTTGGTGGATTAATTGCTGCTGATATAGCTAACGAAATAAATAAACATCATAATAATGATAAGGTAAAAGCGGTTATCGTCGATCCTGTTGTTGTTGATGAAATGCAAGATATCGCAAGAGTCTCAGGTCATCCGCTTTTTGAAAGAGTTTCCATTTTCCACGCATTAAATCAAAAAGCAATAGGTAGAGAACATGCGAAAAAATTAAATCAAAAGTATGAAGATCTAAATCTAATTATTGCACATCTCGGAGGCGGCATTTCTGTCGGTGCACATCAAAAAGGAAAGGTTATTGATGTTAATAATGCTTTAGACGGAGAAGGTCCGTTTTCTCCTGAGCGTTCGGGAACTTTACCAACAGGTCAGCTCTCTAAGTTATGCTTCAGCGGAAAATATACTCAAAAGGAAATAAAAGAAATCATAAAAGGTAAAGGCGGTCTCGTTGGTCATCTTGGAACCAATAATACACAAGAAGTTGGTAATTGGGCGAAAGAAGGAAATGAAAAAGCTCAATTTATTTTAGATGCAATGTGTTACCAAATTGGGAAAGAAATTGGTTCTGCAGCAGCTGTTCTTAAAGGTAAAGTTGATGGAATCTTAATTACAGGCGGAATCGCTCATAGCAAAGATGTTGTGAAATATATAGCAGAAATGGTTGGATTCATTGCACCTGTTGTAGCTTATCCCGGCGAAGATGAAATGGCTGCTTTGGCGCTTAATGCATACTTTGTATTTACCGGCGAATTACCAATTCAAACTTATTAGAGAAAAAAAGTCACTCTGTCACTTCGTCAACTCTGTCACTCATTTTGTTAATTTGGATAATTTTGTCATTATGTCTATCGTTAATCTATAAATTAAGCTTTTTTTAGATTCTAATTCAAAAAAAAATAAGATATTTGCAAATTAATACGGTATATTTTGAAAAACTACAAGTATATAATTTTAGCTTTAGTCCTTTTATTTACTGCAACTATTTCTTATAGTCAAACTATTTATTCTCCATATTCAAATTATGGGTTAGGAAATATGTCGGATATGCGTAATCCGGCATTAAAAGCAATGGGTAAATCCGGCTACGCATTTCGAGATCACGCAGTGATTAATTTTTCTAATCCGGCATCATATACGGCATTTGATACTCTGTCATTTCTTTTTGAAGCAGCATTTGATATTAATTCTTTAACCTTATCAACGAATAGTTATAATGAGAGGTTTACTTACCCGGGTTTAAGTCAAATTCAAATGGGATTTCCAATATGGAAATATATTAAAGCAAGTGTAGGTTTGTTACCTTTATCAAATGTTGGTTATTTTGTAGAAAATAAAGTTGTTGATGAAGAAACAGGAAGTAAAATATTTCAATTCGGTGGAGACGGAGGTGTTAATTCGTTTTACGGCGGACTGGGATTTCAGATTTGGGATATATCAATAGGAGCTAATGTTTCTTATCTCTTCGGCAATATTGATAAGTCACAAGCACTTGTTTATTCAGATTCGGCAAATTTCTTAAATACAAAATTGTTGGATCAGATTTCGCTATCATCTGTTATGGTTGATTTAGGAGCACAATATTATACTAAGATTGGAAAAGATTTGTATTTGTCGTTAGGATTAACATACAGGCCTCAACAAAATTTATCTGCAACAAGCGCAAAAGTTGCTTATAATTATATAATTAACTCTTATGGAACAGAAACCTTAAAAGATACCATATTAGTTATACAAGGTTCTGATATGCCGGTTACTATGCCTCAAAAAATTGGAGCAGGAGTTATGTTGAAAAAACTTAACAGATATAAAATTCACGCTAATTTTGATTGGACAGAATGGAGCAAATATCAAGATATTTCTACTACTGCAGGAAGTTTACATAACTGTCTCGGTGCATCCTTAGGCTTTGAATATCAACCTCGTGCCGCAACTCTTTCCTCATATTGGAAATGGGTGAGATATAGGGTTGGCGCGTATTACAATCAAGGTAACTTTAGTATTAATGATACAAAAATTAATCAATTTGGCATGACTTTTGGTGTCGGGCTGCCGATTGCCCGTTCTTCATCAACGATTAATTTATCATTAGATGTTGGAAACAGAGGTACAAAAAATAATAATCTGATTCAAGAGACATATCTCAACTTTACAGTAGGTTTCAGCTTATATGATACATGGTTTTACAGAATAAAATATAAATAATAACAAAAATAATTAAAAGTAAAGTGATGAAAACAAGAGTTTTAATATTATTGTTAGCAATCTTTCCGCTAATTTCAATTGCACAAACAGATCAAAATATCAAAGATTTGCCAAAATATGGTAATGATAGCGTGCAATGTATAACAAACTTATCTTTGTATAGAGAATACTTTAAACAATGGAAACAAAATAGATACCCAAAAGGAGAATTTGATGCTTACTATCATAATTGGAAATGGGTTTATGACAATTGTCCGAAAGCTTCATTAAATACTTATGTTGATGGTGTGAATATTATTTATGATAAAATTAATAACGCTGCAACAGAGGAAATAAAAGAAGCTTATATAGATTCATTGATGATGCTTTATGACCAAAGAATTCTTTGTTTTGGTGATAAAGGTAATGTTTTGTCAAGAAAAGGATTAGATTTATTGAGACTCAGACCGGGTAACGCTCAAGAAATTTATAATATCTTGGATGAATCAATTAATATCCAAAAAAATAAAACTACTGACGCAACGATTGATGCTTATTTTAGAACAACAGTACAATTATACAGAGACGAAGTTTTCCCAAAAGAACTGATCATTGAAAATTATGAAAAAGTATCTGAGATTATAGATTATAATATCAATAATAATGTTAAGGAAAAAGATAAATATATTAATGTTAAATCAAGTGTAGAGTCTGTGTTCGAGCCATTTGCTAACTGCGAAGACCTTATTCCTCTTTATGAGAAAAAATTTGCCGAAAGCCCGGATGATATTCCTTTATTAGAAAAAATATCAAGTATGCTCGCTATTAAAGGATGTACAGGTTCAAAATTATTTCATGATGTCTCAGTTAAATATCATCAATTAAATCCTTCACCTGAATCAGCATATATGCTTGGAACAATGATGTATAAAGATGGTAAATATCAAGAAACAATCAAATATTTGAACGAAGCTGTTAATATGAAAGATCCCGGGAAAGCAGCTAATGCTCATTATATGATGGCTGATTGTTACAGATTGTTAGAAAATTTCCCCAAAGCAAGAGAAGAAGCATATAAAGCTTATGAACTTGATAAAACAAATGGAGAACCTCTAATTTTCATTGGTGAACTATACGGACAAAGTAATAAATTGTGTCCAAGCTCAAATCCTGTTGAAGCAGGTTGTATTTATTGGGTTGCTGTTGATATGTTTAACCAAGCTAAACGTGTTGACCCATCACAAGCAGAACGCGCAAATAAAAATATTGCTCTATACTCTCAATATTTTCCTAATGCAGAAGCTATTTTCTATAGCGAACTTATGGAAGGAGATGATTATGAAGTCGGTTGTTGGATAAACAAAACGACAAAAATTAGGGCATTAAAAAAATAATAAAGTGTTAACGATTAATCATATTAAGCGCAGATATTTAACCAATCTGCGCTTTTGTGTTTTTATTACAGCTGTATTAATGACGAGTTGCATCGACCAAACAGTTATTGATAAAGCAAAAGAGTATAACGAAATACGTGATACACTTCCTACAGAAACAATTTTTAATTTTAAAATTTCTTATAGCGAAAACGGCAATATAAAATTTATTTTAGAAGGAGAAAAGGCAATTAATTGGGCACACAAAAAAGAAATGGAGTTCCCGGAAGGTTTTTTTGTAACATTTTATGAGCCTGATATGTCGAAAAGAAGTACGCTGCGTGCAGATTACGGCATCAATAATGAAGAAAAAAAAATAATGATTGCGAATGATAATGTTGTACTTGTTAATTTTAAAACTGAGGAAGTGCTTAATACTGACGAACTAATCTGGGACCAAAACAAAAAATTAATCTATTCAGAAAAATTTGTAAAAATTACTACTAAAGATGATGTGATTTATGGTAATAAAGGTTTCGAATCTGATGAAACCTTTGATGTGTGGACTATAAAAAAACCTTCCGGAGATTTTCTTATTAATGAAGACGAATAAAAACAATTATTTTGTCTATCTTCGCGAAAATTATCATTTTATAAAGAAAAGATAGTCAGAATAAATGAAAATAAAGAAATATATTTGTCCTATTATACTCGTTTTAGTGTGCTTTTCATCTTGTAAAGAAGGAAAACAACATCAAAATATTACACAAAATCAGGAAACAACAAAACATCATTTTGTTTCAAATTTTAATGAAGATTCGGCTTATCTTTTTGTTAAACAACAAGTAGATTTTGGACCAAGAGTACCAGGAACGAAAGCGCACGAAGAGGCTGCAGAATATTTACTTGGAAAGTTGCTGAAATATGCAGATACAGCAATTATTCAATCTTTTAAGGCGCGTGTTTATACGGGAGAGATCTTTGATTCAAAAAATATTATCGGAGTATTTAATCCGACAAACAGAAAAAGAATTCTTCTTTGTGCTCATTGGGATTCAAGGCCTTATGCCGATCATGATCCAAATCCGGAAAATAAGTTTACCCCGATTGATGGTGCAAATGACGGCGCAAGTGGTGTTGGAGTTATATTAGAAATTGCACGACAACTTAGCATCTTAAAACCTGAAATAGGTGTAGATATTATCTTTTTTGATATGGAAGATTATGGAACTCACAAGTCTAAAGAAGATGAAACAACGACGGGAGAGGAATGGGCTTTAGGCTCTCAATATTGGGCAAAGAATCCGCATACTTATGGATATAAAGCTTTTTACGGAATTTTGTTAGATATGGTTGGAGCTGAGAATCCGGTATTTCTTAAAGAAGAATATTCCATGCATTTTGCGCCTCATGTTATCGAAAATATTTGGAAAACAGCGAGCAATTTAGGTTATAAAAAATATTTTCCCGAAGAAGTAGGAGTACCTATCAATGACGATCATTTCTATATAAATTATTATGCTAAAATTCCAACAGTAAATATTATCCATTTAGATACATCTACATTAAACGGCTCATTCTTTGAACATTGGCATACTGTAGAAGATAATATATCGAAAATTGATCCTAAATCATTGAAGGTAGTTGGTGATGTTGTACTTACTGTGGTTATGAATGAATAATTATCAATATGAGTAAAATTGTACAAGTTCGTGATAAAAAATTTAAATTATATATCCCTCACGAAGAGATAATTAAAAGAATTGAAAAAATTGCAGAATCAATTAATGAAGAATACCAAAATGATGATCCGTTGTTTTTAGGTGTTCTTAATGGCTCATTTATTTTTGCGGCAGAACTTTATCAACGTATTAATGTTGAATCAAATATTTCTTTTGTTAAGGTTTCAAGTTATTCCGGAACAAAATCAACAGAACATATCAAACAATTAATCGGTTTTGATATTCCTGTTAGAGACAGAAGAATAATTATTCTCGAAGATATAATTGATTCCGGCTTGACAATGAGACATGTTCTTGCTCAATTATCTGAAATGGGTGCAAAGGATGTGCGCATTGCAACACTACTTTTTAAACCCGACGCATTCAAAGAAAAATATCATATCGATTATATCGGAATATCAATACCAAACGATTTTATTTTAGGTTTTGGACTTGATTATGACGGCTATGGTCGAAATTATGAAGACATTTATAAGATAGTTGAGAATTGAGAATTGAGAATTTTTAGTGTTACAAAGTTAGAAATAAAAATTGATAATTGAATTTACAAATTGTAAAAAATTATGTTTTTAGTAGCAATATCAGGACCTCCGGGAGCAGGCAAAGGCACGCAGTCGAAATTACTGGTGCAAGAATTCGGATTTGAATATATTTCTACCGGCGAAGCATTACGCCGAGAAATGGCAATGTCAACAGAAGTTGGTAAACAAATCAAAATGCTCATGGATCAAGGCAATCTCGTCAGTGATGAAATCGTTACTGATATAGTAAGAGATGTCGTTAAAGAAAGTATTGAAAAAAATGCCAGAGGTATTTTGTTTGACGGATATCCGAGAACTGTTCCTCAAGCAATGCTTCTGGATGAAATTATTGAAGAAAACAATATTGATTTTATCGGAATGATTGGGCTGGAAGTTGACGAAAATGTGTTGATAAATAGAATTTTATTGCGTGGTAAAACTTCCGGAAGAAATGACGATAATGAAGAAAGTGTAAAGAGAAGATTAGATGAATATTATGAAAAAACGGAGCCGGTACTTGACTATTGTAAACTGAATGGAAAATATTTCGGAGTAGATGGCGAAGGCGAAGTGGATGAAATTCATCAGTCAATTAATGATATAATAAAAACTTATATATAAATTATGTCTCAATCAAATTTTGTTGATTACGTTAAGATATTTTGCAAATCGGGAGATGGCGGCGGCGGCTCAATGCACTTCCACAGATCGAAGAAAAATCCGCGTGGCGGTCCTGATGGCGGCAACGGCGGCAGTGGTGGTAACATAATCATCAAAGCTGATGCTCACAAATGGACCTTGTTGCATTTGAAATATACAAAACACGTACACGCTGAAAACGGTGGTAGTGGCTCATCAAACTTGAAAACAGGAAAAACAGGTGATAATGTTTATCTATATGTTCCGCTCGGAACTGTCGCAAAAGATGCAGAAACAGGAGAAGTAATCGGCGAAGTTGTAAACGATGGAGACGAGTTGATTTTAAAACATGGCGGTAGAGGCGGAATGGGTAATGATCACTTCAAAAGTGCAACATTTCAAGCGCCAAAATTTGCGCAACCCGGCGAAGAAGGTCAAGAAGGTTGGGTGATACTCGAACTGAAAATCCTTGCAGACGTTGGTCTCGTCGGATTTCCTAATGCCGGAAAATCAACTTTGCTTTCAGTTATGTCGGCAGCAAAACCTGAGATTGCTGATTACCCTTTCACGACTTTAGTTCCAAACCTCGGTATGGTTCAATATCGTGGAGAAAATTCTTTTGTTATTGCAGATATTCCCGGAATTATTGAAGGTGCACATTTGGGAAAAGGCTTGGGACATCGTTTTCTACGACATATTGAACGTAACGCTGCACTTCTGTTTATGGTGCCAGTTGATGCAAAAAGTATTTCTAAAGAATATCAAATCCTTCTAAAAGAATTAAAGAAATACAATCCTGAATTACTCGACAAACCTCGTTTGCTCGCTATAACAAAATGCGACATTGCTGATGATGAAATTCTTAAATCGGCTAAAAAAACATTGCCGAAAAATATTGATAATATTTTTATTTCATCTGTAACACTGTACAATATTGATGAGCTGAAAGATAAACTTTGGAAAATTCTAAATGATTAATGTGGCAATATTTAGAAAATATTGATAAAGAAGTTTTTTTATTTCTTAACGGAATACATAATAATTTTTTTGATGTTTTCTTTGAAATTGTTACAACTACAATAACATGGATTCCGCTATTTGCCCTGCTAATTTATTTAATTATAAGAAAATACAAGAAAAAATCAATTGTCATTCTTCTTGGTGTTGTGGTTTTAATTGCTCTTACTGATATAATTTCGGCACAAGTTTTTAAACCTTGCTTTGCGCGATTACGACCTTGCCATGATGAAAGTCTTGCAGGATTAGTCCACACTGTAAACAACAAATGCGGCGGAATGTATAGTTTTGTTTCATCACATGCTGCAAATTTATTCGGAATTGCTACATATTCTTTCCTTGCACTTAGAAAGTATTACAAACATACATGGTTGCTATTTCTATGGGCAACACTCATCGGTTATAGCAGAATTTATCTCGGAGTACATTTCCCGGGTGATGTAATATGCGGAACAATATTGGGAGTTCTGTTGGCGACAGGAGTTTGGAAGTTGGCTGGATTTGTTTTGAAGGTATCAAAAGAACGTTGTGGTAAAATAGAATAGCAAATTATAATTGAGGATCAGATTACTTTTTATCAAATTTATAGATAATATAAAAATATTTTGTATTTTTGCGCTGTATATTGAGTAAAAATACTAAGCTTATTGAGTAAAATGTAAAACTATGATTGAACGCACGGATTTACAAACGATTAAATCAAGAATGAATGAACAGAGAAAGTTTATTCAAGTAATATCAGGACCACGTCAAGTAGGTAAAACAACATTATTAAAACAAGCCTTAAACAAAATTTCTATACCTTATGACTATTTTTCAGCCGATTTAATTTCGACTACAAATACAATTTGGATTTCACAAGTATGGGAAAATGTTCGAATGAAGATGAAGACGCAAAATCTTTCAGATTACCTTCTTGTTTTTGATGAAATTCAAAAAATAGATAATTGGAGTGAAATTGTAAAAAAGGAATGGGATTCAGATAGTTGGAATAATATTAATATCAAATTGTTTCTTTGTGGATCTTCACGGATGCTTTTACAACAAGGTCTTACAGAATCACTTACAGGCAGATTTGAACTGATTAATATTTCTCATTGGTCTTTCAAGGAAATGCAAGAAGCTTTCGGTTGGAATGTACAACAATACATTTATTACGGCGCATATCCAGGGGCAGCAACAATGATTGAAGATGAAGATCGTTGGCGTGATTATGTTAAAAATACATTGGTGGAAACAAGTATTTCAAAAGATATTTTAATGCTTACTCGAGTTGATAAGCCAGCTTTGTTGCGACAATTATTCGAACTTGGGTCAACGTATTCCGGTCAAATATTGTCTTATAATAAGATTCTTGGTCAGTTGTTTGATGCCGGAAATACAACAACGCTCTCTCATTATTTAAAATTATTAGACGAAAGTGGTTTGCTTGGCGGAATAGAAAAATATTCCGAGAATAAAATAAAAGTACGTTCATCAAGTCCAAAATTTCAAGTATATAATAATGCCTTGATTACTGCTCAAGAAAATCTTAGTTTTTCAGATGCTGTAGTAAATCCTGACAAATGGGGCCGATTATCAGAATCGGCAATAGGAGCTCACTTAATTAATAATTGCAAAAAATTTAAAAACAAAATTGCACTCTATTACTGGCGTGAAAGAAGTGCAGAAGTAGATTTTGTAATAAAACATGGACATAAACTTATTGGATTAGAAGTAAAAAGTGGAGCAAAAGTTGCTAAATCAGGTATGATGGAGTTTGCAAAGATGTACCCAAAGGCAAAAGTAATGTTAGTTGGAACCGGCGGAATTGATTTTGAAACGTTTTTGAAATTGAATCCAGTCGAATTATTTTAGAAT
>JAJDHA010000022.1 GCA_030265965.1 Odoribacter sp. OttesenSCG-928-L07 | reverse complement strand
TGTTAATTCTGAAAACTATGTCATCCTGTCTATCTTCACGCGACCAAAACGCAACGCTTTCAATAAATAGCGAGGTAGCGGCTTTTTATCATCACGGTTCATTAAGTTTATTGCAATTCCTAATTTTTTCATTATCGGCACTTTAAAAGTTTCAACAAACTCAATTAAAGTTCCGTCCGGATCTTCAATGTAAGTGAAATGTCCGTTTGCATCTCCCATATCAAAATCTCGACCGCCGTCACAAACAAAATCTTGTCCAATTGCTTGAATCTCTTCTTTAATTTTATTCATATTTCTAATATCGAAGCAGATATGAATAAATCCCGGGTCACCCCAGAATCTATTTTCATAGATTTTTTTACTTGTTTCTTCAAGGTTTTGAACTAATTCAATATGTGATGAGCCAAAGAGTTGAGAAAAAGGACCAACAATAGGTTTAGAGCGTTTAATCATTACTCTACGAAGTTTATTGGTTGAACCGGGAACACCTTGAAGATCGTCAAAGATACCGGTAATATCATACACAATTGTATCGTAATCTAGAATTCTTGAATAGAAGTCAATCGATTTTTCCATATCAGAAACTCCTATTATTGCACCATTTACACCACCTGTTGTTTTTTTCTCGTCAGCAAAAACAAAATTGTCTTCTTCAATTTCAAAAATGTTATTGTATGGATCCTTAATAAAAAAATGCATTATTCCCGAAGGAGAGAGAGATGGTTTATTTATAACATCAACATTTTTATTCTTATACGTTTCAAAGGCAAGTTTAACATCCGGACATTTGATTTTACAAGAAAAAATTCCGTAATCACCAAGAATTATTTCTTCTTTGGGATAAATTAATTCTCGTCCCATTGGTTGCCATATTTCTAAACCGCCACCACCACGTAGATTATAAGCTAAAATAGCTCTACGATCTTGAGGTTTCCCTCCTGTATATGGTAACATCTTTTCCGCAGTTCCTGTATCGTCAAAAATTTTAATATCAAAACCAAGAATATCATTGTACCACTTCCAAGCCTCATTTAGATCTTTTATTCCGATACCAACTTGCTGAATACCACTAATAATTTTCTCTTTCATTTTAAAATAATTTTATGTTGATGAAATCTTCTTTGCTAATTTATAATATAAAGCCGGAATATATTTGTGAATATAAACCATTAATAATTCACTATTTCCTATTAGTTTGCGATGTTTTCTTTTTGCTATAGCTTTAACTGCAATTTTTGCACATTTATTTACATCCATTCCTGTTGCCTGCCCCTTGTCCATTTTATCATATCTTTCTCCACTTGCCAACATTGCACTCTTACTAATTTGAGTATTTATCCTTCCCGGAATTAAAAAGGTAACATCAATATTGTCGTTTTCAAGATCTAAAGATTCGTAGAAACCAAACAATGCATGTTTTGAAGCGCAATATGCAGAGCGTAAAGGAAAGCCAAATAAACCTGAAATAGAAGTTGTTACCGCAATGCTAACATGTTCAGTAGCTTTGATAGATTCACTTAAACTCTTAATCAAATACACTGAGGAAAAAAAGTTTATATCCATAATCTTTTTATCCACACTAAAATCGGTTTCCAAAGCAAAAGCACGTTGCGAAATTCCGGCATTTAAAACAAAAACATCAATAACGAAGTTGTTTTCTTTGATAAAAGCTACTAACTTGTCAATATTCTTATAATTGGAGAAATCACATTCACATGAATAAGCTTTAACTCCAAACCTTTCGCATGTATTCTTCACTTTATCAAGACTTTCTAAGTCTAAACCCGTCAAGATAACATTCGCACCTAATTCTGCAAAGCGACAAGTAATTGCTTCTCCTATTCCCGAACCGGCGCCGGTAATCAAAATTGTTTTATCTTTAAAATTAATCATCAAAAAAAATTTTACAAATTTAATCTTTTTATATCAGAATATTGAGAATATAAATTTAAATATTATTTCTCCAATAATTTATTTCACGGTTAAGTTTGACAATCAATCTTTCCAAATTTTGTATATGTTACTAAAGTGATAATTACCACTTTCTAAGTTGAAATTTAAGTGTTCTATAATAACAACTATTTTCAAAATATTATGTACTTTTGTCACCAAATTTCCTTTAATTATGACAAAAGAAACCCTTTCAAGCAACATTTCACTTCCTGCAGAAATAATATGTGATAGAAATTCTAAAATCACTTCACTTAAAGTAAATACTTCCGGAAATTGGAAGTTATTTGCGGGCACTTCTGTTGATAATATTGATATGTCAATGCCAATTATTGAAGGTAATTCAAAAGGGGTTATTGCTCTTAGTTTGCCGACTTCAAGGAGGCATTATTTTTTGTTTAACTATTCATCCGAAAAAGTAATTATTTCTGAAAAACTTTTGCCAATGGCGGGTGCACATAATTTACGTGATCTTGGTGGAGTGAAAACAATTGAAGGAAAATATGTTAAGTGGGGCAAATTATTTCGTGGTGGAGAGCTCGGAAAGTTAACTAAGGAAGACCAAGAATATTTAAATTCTATTTCAATTAAAACAATTATTGATTTTAGAGATTATTCGGAAATCGAGAAAATGCCTGATATTGAGCTGACTATGATGAACAAACGGTATCATTTGCCTTTAGCACCCGGTAATCTTGCAGGTAATACCGAAATTAATCATGAAAAGCTATTTTCCTATGATGCGCATGAAATAATGATAAATATGTATTCTGAGTTTATTTCTGACCCAAAATGCTTAAACAGTTATAGACAATTTTTTGAGCTCATTCAAAATGAAGACAATTTACCACTTATTTATCATTGTACAGCAGGCAAAGATAGAACAGGCGTTGCAACAGCATTAATATATGCTGCTTTAGGTGTTGATATTGAAAGCATTCTTAACGACTATATGTTGTCAAATGGATTTTTGGAAGAAAAATACAGAAAAGTAAAAAATGAGCATGAATTTTTCAAAATCTTGTTAGAAGTAACTCCCGACTTTTTATTAAATACTGTTAGACTAATAAATAATAACTACAGCAGCATTGAAAACTTTTTGATAAAAGAAATGAGTGTTGATATTAACAAGATGAAACAAATTTATTTGTATTAGTCAAGTTGAAAAAGTTTCTCTTCATAATTTTTTACAAAGAATTTTTTGCCCTTTTGGATTATTTCATGTCCTTCATTTTCAAGCAACATTTTTTGATTATCAATACCACCAGGATATTTTTCATTAAGTTCACCTTTGGTCTTTAATGTTCTCCAATACGGCGTTTTATCTGTATTCCTTTCTTCGCTTGCACGCGCGGCAATACTAATAAAAATACCCGCTGTAAGCTGACAAGTAAAATCTGCTTGATATTGTTTAGCAAGATAATTCCTAATTTCACCGTTTGTTATTACTTGTCCTTCCGGAATTTTACGCATAATTTCATCGTATTGTATAGGTGCAGCTATTAACATTCTATTTCCACCATATTTTTCAAAACTTTTTGGATCATTACAAATGTGCACGACAGGCATGTCTTTGCTGTCGTGTAATTTTTCGTTAAATGTCTTCTTTGCCATTTTTTAATAATTAAAATTAATTACAACATATTCTGATTTTGAACCGAGACGAAATTTTCCAGCCCAAATACCAATTCCTGAGGTAACATAATAATTCGTTTTATCCTTTTGATAAAATCCATGAGAAACTTCAAAAATTTTGTCGGTAATCCAAGAAATCGGCCAAATCTGTCCGCGATGTGTATGACCCGATAATTGAAGGTCAATGTTGTTTTTCATTGCTTCATCCAAATTTGAAGGTTGATGATCCATCAAAATAATTGGTTTAGAATTGTCTATAGATGCAAGAATTTCTTTTAAAGATTTTCTAGATTTATTTGTAGCATCGTCTCTACCAACAATATACAAGCCATTGATTAATACAGAAGAATCTTTCAAAAGAATAATATCTGAATCTTCAATAAATCTTATGCTCTCGTTAGAACCGGAGATAAATTCGTGATTGCCTAAAATAGCATAAACACCATATTTTGAATGAAACTTTTTCAGAGTTTCATTCATGTTATTTTCTCTAACCGGTTTAATACTGTTATCAATTAAATCGCCACAAATTAATATTACATCAGCTTCTTCTTTGTTTATCAACTTAATCCAACGATTAAGCTCTTTATTTCCAATTCCATAACCAAGATGTAAATCACTTATTGCGACTATTTTTAATTGTTTGTTTTCATTAATCTTAGAGGAACTTAATGTAATTTCTTCTCTTGTTTTATTTTGATAATTATAATATCCAATACTCATAATTATTGTAAGTGCCGAACAAAGAGAGATAAAGAAATATATATTATTAAAAACATATTTGTCTATATTAACCAAATGTGTAATTCTTACAATATCGATTAATAAGAATATCATTAACAGATAGACACAAATCATAAACCAAGAAGAACCTACTCTATATAAGAATGTTGTAATACCAACAGGCAATTTATTGCCCAATAAAAAACTTAGAAAAAAAGCCAAGAACAGAAATATTATAGCAGAAATAAATATTATTTTGCCGGATTGATTAAAAGGAAATATTTGCCATAATCTTATTGTGAGATATACACAACAACCTATTAAGAAAGAGACAAATAGTAAAATTTGATAGATTTTCATAATATAAAAAATATATTTTTAAGTGTAAAATTAAGTGCAAATATAGAAAGAAATGTTCACTTATACTCTTGGTTCTTTATTTATCCAAAAAATGTATTGTTTTAATTTTTTAAATTCCGGGTAAGTTTTAATTACCTTAGCTAATTTCTGTTTGTATTGCCAGCGTAGTTTACGAGTTTCTTTATTTGTGGATGCGACAATTTCCATAAAATCTTTTCCAAAATTTACTTTACATTTAATTATGAGTAACTCGTATAGTTCTTGGATTTTTTCCTTTTCTTCCTGATTCAAATATATTTCATATTCATTGGTTTGTTCACAAGCGATATTCGAGTTTACCTGCGGAAATCTTCTTTTGTTAGCTAATTTCTGCAACCACAAATTTTTTGCTACTGCAAACAAATATGTTGATGTTTTACACGAGAATACAACATTTGATTCTAATTTTTTTAAAAAGATTATCAACGCATCTTGGAAAACATCTTGAGCATCTTGAGTTGTGCCGGAGTTTGCAAGCACATATTTTTCAACAGAAGGAAAAACAATATAATATAAGTCACTCTCAATTCTTTGTTTTTTCTCACTTTCATAAAAATTTAACCCGTTTTGTTTCATATTCAATCTTGTTTTATAATTCAAATTTAAAGTATAATTATACAATAAGTTACAACAAAGTTATAATTTTATTTTTTAATAATATTATTATTTGAAAATGAAAAAATAAAAAAAGTTGTTTTATAAAACAATGTAGGAATCAAATAATCAACAACATAGAAATTCATCAAAAAATTTTTAATAAATTTCTAAACAGCAATATATTAACCAATGTTAATTAGATGTTTTTGGAGAGTACGAATTGAAAAACTAATGAATCAATACTTTTGAAGAATAGCATTTGTTTTTTTCGGCATATTTAATAATATATATTCCTGAAGAAAGTGTTTTATTAAGATCGAATTTAACATTCATACCGGAAACTTTTGTTTGAAATACACTTTTCCCGTTTAATGAGATAATTGAGATATCTCCGTTCAATTCCTCCAATGAATTAATAAAAATAGTATTCTCACAATAATACGCATCAAAGTAATTTGACACAAAATTGTTAATACCGGAATTATCATTTGCTTCATGTGCTCCAATATCTGGAGTAGAAGAGTTTCTATGTTTTCCAAAATAGTCAACATTAATTTGAGGAATAGGACTTCCTGCGGAATTAGGTTCTTTTATTTTCAAAAGATAATTTGAAATAAAATCAGGATCCGAGTTTAAGGAAGTAGTATCATTATTATTAAAATCATTCCATTCTTCAAAGTTGAAGTACTTTAAACTATTTTTTGCTGTATATCCGTTAGTTATGTTGTTTGTATAAAAAATGTTGTTAGATATTGCAGAAAACGGATTATGTTCTGAAAGGAATGATATTGCTGTTCCTAGTCTTTCTTCAACACTAGAAGGATTATCGCCAAAATCGTTTTGAAAGATATTATTTTTCACCAAAGTTGTACTCATTTCACAATTTAAATTGAAACAACTACTTGGTATTTCACCAAAATATTCATAAGAATTATCTATGGTTAAAAGAACTGAATTATAATAAATGTGTGCCGTGTTCATTATTTGATCATCAAATTCAATAGAGATGCCGTATGCTTCTTTTGCTGCAACATGCGAAATCATATTATTATAACACCAGACTTCACTTATTTTGTTTTCGGTAGAAGCCAAAATTCCACAAGCTTTACCATCATTATTATAAGAAACAATATCAAGAATTTTATTATTATTAATTTGAGCAAAAGAGCAATCAATAATTTTAATTCCAGCTGCTAACATCTCATTAGAAAACACACTAAATATTGTATTCTCTGAGATTGTAACATTTTCCAGACAGTTTAGATTTATCCCAAATTGAGAAATATTATAATCTATTCTGTTATCTCCAATTGTATTATTAATAATTTTCAACTTTGAACTTGATATGTGGTAAGACAGAAATCCTTCTGCATTAATTGCCTGACTGAGTTTATAAAACGTATTATTTGAAATAGAAATATTGTAATACGAATTGTTTTCTGAAGGAGTAAAATAAATACCGCAATGATTTTTTTCATTTCCTACACCAATGAAAGTACATCCATCAATAGTAATATTTATGCTTTCATCACCGATGATATTATTAATATATATAGCATTTTGATTATTAATACTTTCAGATGTTTGAAAAAACAATTTGTTTTTTCCTTGAATTTCAAACCAATTAGTATTTCCAATTTCAAGAATATGTGAGCCGTTACGAGTAAAAATAACTTCTTTTGCATTATCAGAAACAGTTAAAATAATACTATTTGTTTCGTTATTACCCGTTATTTGTCCGATTTTTATTTCAGCCAACTCATTGTCAACATTATAAGAGTCTGTTAACTCTAATATTGTTTTTCCACCAACACCATAAAGTTCAAGATTAACAAGAGCTTCGCCGATGCTTTTAAAATCAAAATTTTCAGTATTGTCGCCAATAGTATATGTTCCGGACAATGGTTGAGAAAACAATTTTGTTGAAATTAAAAATAATAATATTGTCAAAAAAGATAATGTAAGAAGTTGTTTTTTCATATTATATAAGTTATTTTCAGAATATTAGTGTTTGATTTTACAAAAAACAATTTTCCACAAAGGTAATAAAATCTAAAGAAAATATTACTTTTGTACTTTTTATTAAGTTAATTTATAAAAAATTTGATTATGAAGTATTGTCCCAAAAACATTTTATTTGTTTTAATTTCTATCTTGTTATACTTAAATCTCTCTGCACAAACAGAAAAAGATTTTGAAACAGACCCAATTATTCTTGACAAACTTGAGCAATGGCAAGATTTGAAATTCGGATTTATGATGCATTGGGGAATGTATGCTCAGTGGAGTACTGTAGAATCTTGGTCGATTTGTAATGAAGAATGGATTGATCATCGTCATGGAAAACCATATTGTGAATATAAGACAGAATATCAAGCATTGAACGAAAGCTTTAATCCAATAAAATTTAATCCAGAATATTGGGCAGAATTAGCATCTGAAGCCGGAATGAAATATGTGGTTTTTACGACAAAACATCACGATGGTTTTTGTATGTTTGATTCGAAGGAAACTACTTATACGATTTCCGATCCGTCTTGTCCTTTCCATTCAAATCCGCGCGCAGATGTTACTGCTGCAATCGTTGATGCTTTTCGGAAAAAAGATTTCTGGACAGGATTGTATTTTTCTAAACCAGATTGGCATCATACAGATTATTGGGCGCCAGAATGGGCAACTCCTGATAGAAGTGTAAATTACAATCCGGAAAATTACCCCGAGCGTTGGCAAAAATTCTGTGATTTTACGTTTAATCAAATTAAAGAATTAACAACAAATTATGGAGATATTGATATTTTGTGGTTAGATGGAGGATGGATTCGCCCCGAATGGAGCTTGAATGATGAGTATCGCGAATGGCTCGGCTGTAAACAGTGGATTCAAGATATTGACATGCCTAAAATTGCAAAAATGGCTCGCGAAAACAATTCTGATTTGTTGATAGTTGATAGAACAGTGCACGGAAAATACGAAAACTATCAAACTCCGGAGCAATTGGTTCCTGATTCAATTTTGCCATTTCCCTGGGAAACATGTATGTCGATGGGACATTCTTGGTCGTATGTTGAAACTGATGAATATAAATCAACAAACACTCTAATTCATATTCTCGTTGATGTTGTTTCCAAAGGAGGAAATTACTTGTTGAATGTCGGTCCCGATCCATTCGGAGAACTTCCACCAACAGCTATTAACAGAATGAAAGAAATTGGAAAATGGATGAAAATTAATGGAGATGCAATTTATTGCACCCGACCGGTTTTTCCGTATAAGCAAGACAACCTGAGATTTACACAAAAAGATGGTAAAGTATATGTTTTTTGTATGTTAGATGAAAACGAATCACTTTCTAAGTCCATTGAATTTAATTTTGACATGAATTTAAAAACCGGAAAGATTAAAGTTTTTGGGACTAATTCGAAAGCAGGACTTTCTAAGTCGAAAGATAGATACAAAATAGATGTTCCTCAAAGTGTTGTAAATAAAGCACCTTGCGAACATGCTGTGGTTTTTGAGATGGAGATAATTGAGTGATGAGTGCCTGAGCCTGTCGAAGAGTTGCCTGAGCCTGTCGAAGGCAACACTGGCAATGGGGCTTCGACAAGCTCAGCCCCCCTTCACCTTTCACCCTTCACCCTTCACCCTTCACCTTTCACCTTTCTCCCAAAATTTCCCTCACAACTTCTGCTGTAATATTCCTACTTTCACCAAGTACAACATTCACCTCTTTAAATCGATTTACAATCTTGTCAATTACTGAAATGTCAATTTTTGCTTCGGAAAAAGTAGTTGCAAGTCCTATTGATTTGAAGAAATCTTCTGTTTTCTTGATAGCTAAAATAATTTTCTCATCCTCTGTTCCTTCTGTGATATTGAAAATTCTTTCTCCGTATTGAAGAATTTTTCCTTTCTTTTGTTCTCTCATAACGTACATTGTACCGGGAAGAACAATTGCTAAAGATGCACCATGAGCAATACCTGTAAAGGCTGTCAACTCGTGACCTATCATGTGTGTTGCCCAATCTTGAGTAACGCCCATTCTAATAAAATCATTCAATGCCATTGTTGCCGATAGCATGAAATCAGCCATTGTATCATAATCATGTTGATTTTCTTTTATCTTGGGAGCAATTTCTAAAACGGTTAATAAAATTCCCTCAGCCCATCTGTCCATTACCCTCGATTGTCCTGGTGTTGTAAGATATTGTTCCATAACATGAACGTAAATATCAGCTAAACCGTTTGCAACTTGATTTGGTGGTAATGAATAAGTTGTCTCCGGATCTAAAATTGAGAATTCCGGATATCTCGCATTGAAAGCATATTTTTCTTTTGTTTCCGAACGTGAAATTACACCACCATTATTCATTTCTGATCCTGTTGCCGGCAATGTCATAACAGATGCAAAAGGAATACAGTTATCAGCTTTGCCTTTTAATACTATTTCCCATGCATCACCGGAATAAGGAATAGCTGAGGCTATCAATTTTGTTCCATCGAGAACAGAACCGCCACCAACAGCAAGAATAAAATCAATGTTGTTTTCCTTTCCAAGTGTAATTGCTTTCCTCAAAGTTTCCACAGTAGGATTAGGCTCAATACCCCAAAATTCTATGTAGTTATGTTCCTTCAAGGCAGCTACAACTTGTTCATAAACACCATTCTTTTTAACACTTCCTCCACCGAAAGTAATCATCACTTTTTTATCCTTCGGAATTAAAGAAGATAATTTTGAAATTTGTCCTTTCCCGAAAATTAATTTTGTGGGATTGTGAAATGTGAAATTTTTCATACAATTATTAGTGTTTTATATTATTTTAATCTGTCATACCGCAAAGCACCTCAAAAACAAATTTATCCATTTTACAAAGCATTTAACGCTTCGAAAATCAGTTCATCATATTTTCATCCAAGCCAAACTTTTCATTATCTCTACATTGTCCTTTTGGTTCAATATGAACAACAATATCATATATATTCTCAACAGTTTGCTTGATTTTATTTTCAATTTCATCTGCAATTTCGTGCGCTTGACTGACGGTTATGCTTCCATCAACCTCAACATCAAGGTCTATCATGTACAAATTTCCAATTTGTCGCGAACGAACACGATGCGGATTGCTTGCACCTTCTACCTGTTCCACAGCTTCGAAAATTTTGTTGTAAACGCCTTCATCTTTAACCCCGTCCATCAATTCAACATTAGAATCCATAAAAATTTTCACAGCAGTTCTAAGAATAAACAAACTTATTATCAATCCGGTGATAGTATCTAAAATTGGTAAATCAAGAATAAATGTAAATAATAATCCGACCAGCACTCCAAGTGAAATTATCACATCATTACTCATATTTATTGCGTTTGCTTTTAATAGTGAGCTATTGATTTTTTTGCCTTTTTTGTATTGATAAAGAGCTAAGGCTAATTTACACACGATAGAAAAGATGGTGACGTAGATTGCAATGAATGAGGGCATTTCTTTCGTTTCAGCAGAAAATAAGCCGCGGATTGTTGTTATCATCATTTGAATACCGGCATAAAAAATCACGAATGACAACACTTTTGTTGCTATGCTTTCTGCTTTTTCGTAACCATAAGCAAATTTCTTGCTTGGCGGTCTTCCCATAATTTTAGCTGTGATAATCATAACAATAGAAATTACAACATCTGTTGCGGAGTCTATTCCGTCGCTGATCACAGCCATACTTCCCGAAATAAATCCAATAATCAATTTTGCAACTGATAGAATGAAATTTCCTATCGTGCTAACCCAAGACGTTCTTAATAGAACCTTTTCGTTCTTGTCCATCAAAATAATTTTATAATGACATTAAAAATTAAGATGTCAAAAGTACAAAAAAGTTTTTAACCTGATGATTTTATTGCACACAGATAACGCAGATTTAATGGATTTGCACAGATTTATTTTTAAAATTATCTGTGTTCATCTGTTAAACCAAAGTCATCTGTGTGCAAATCATAATTATTGTTTTATAAATTTCTCCACAGCAATTTTTTTACCGTCAACTATAAATTCAATAAAATATATTCCTGAACAAAGATTTTCTAATCGTATTGTCCCAACATTTGAACATTCTTGTTGAATTAAAGTTTTACCTTTGAAATCGAATATTTTTATTTGATAAGCAGAAGCATTAAAATTTACATTCAAATAATCTTTTGCAGGAACGGGATAAATAATTGAAATATCATTTTTTAAATTATCTATTCCGACAACTGTTGAAATATAAATTTTTATTGACTTAGAAAGTCCTTTCTGACTGGCACTTATCAAAATTTCTTGGTTTGTTGTTGATTGATTTGCAATAAGAATTAACTCATCATTCTCTATTCTTGCTGAAAACAGTTCGTTGTCTATTTGAAGAATCTGATAGTCGATATTAACGTTATCTTCAAAAGATAATATATCGCGAAGATTAAGATTATTCTCTGCTTGAAGTTCTATATTCCAAAACTTTTCAAAGTCAATTGTTCTCTGTGCGCCAACCTCATCAAGACATAAATAGGCTGGGAGAGTTAAACCATACGAATCCTTACGCGAAGCATCAACAGAAATTTTTATCTTTTGAACTTTACCCAATGCACTTAAATCTATCCATTGCCATTCGGTTAAAGAATAATGCTCGTTCGGATTTGTTGAACGATAATCGGCAAGATAATACTCGATGGTATCTGTTGTTGAGACGCATGACCGTGCGTCTGTACGTGAGATTCCTGTATCTCTACGAGTATCTGCAATAAACAAAATTTTGTAGAAATCACCTTGAGTAAAAGGGTCACCCATATATGAATCACCATTTATAATACTGTTTTGCGTGTAAGCTGCATTAGTAACGTAAACTCCTGAAACAATATCTCCTTCTTCATTGTGCATGACATTAATCTCCGTTTGGAAACCATAAGGATAAACAACAGCAAAATTATCTGAATTATTAGCTCCCGAACCAACAACAGACCTAAATTGATGTTCAAACCAATTATTAGGATCAAAATTTGTTCCGGTCATATTTGAGTAGGAAAATCCGCCCCATGCAGACCAGGAAGCCATATATGTATTGGTAAAAGAAAAACTTCCGCTAAAGAATACATTGTCTTGCTCTCCTGTTTCTGAGCCATACCAGGCACTTTCGGGAACCAAAATTAAATCATCAAAAGAAGCAGTTGCAAAACTCGTCAAAGAAGAATTTCCGATATCATATTTATCGGATATTTGAGCTGTTAAAGAAAATTTGATTGTAAGAAAAACAATCGCTAAGAATAAAATTTTAAAAGTTTTCATTTTTATAAGTTTTTATTGTTAAATGATTAAATGTCACAACAAATACTTATGCAATAAAAAATAAAAAAGAGGATTTCCGAAAAATGGGAGGAATCATCTGACTTGACTTTTTATGCGAAAGTATTTCGTCAGTTTATTAAGGCAGATATCCTGGCTCGAGTCATTTTTACCGTCCTTCCCATTATTAAACAGTGGACATAATTGGTAAAACTTTTGCGACTCATACAGTTGCGCAACAGCCCATGATTTTCACATGGTTCCCTTTATCTCAATAATTGAGACCTTAATAAATAAAGTATTTAAAGAACTTTGACGCAGCAAAGGTACATAAATTAGTTGAAAATTGAGAGTTGAAAGTTGAAAATGAACAAAAATCTCAGACTTATAAAAATTCAATGTTTGAGAAATTTTGTTACATTTGTGGTATTAAATAGACAAAACAGATATATAACAACTATTCAACTATGAATCAAGAAACAACAAACGAACAAATAAAGAATCTGCTAAAAAAGCAACGTCTGTTTTTTGCAACAAATAAAACTAAAGAAATAAATTTTCGTGTAGAACAGTTGAAACGTTTAGAAGAAGCTATTAATAAATATGAAAAATCTTTGACTGATGCTTTATTCGTTGATTTACATAAATCGTACGAAGAATCTTATCTCACGGAAATTGGTGTTATAAAAAATGAACTAAAGAATCATATTAAGCATGTGCGCAAATGGAGTAAAACGCGTAAAGTCAAAACTCCCGTACATCTATTTCCTTCGAAAAGCTATATTAAATATGAACCTTTTGGAGTAAGCCTTATTGTTGCGCCATGGAATTATCCGGTTCAATTATTGATAAATCCGCTGATTGGGGCAATTTCTGCCGGCTGCTGCGCAATATTGAAACCATCTCCTTACACGCCGAATGTTGCAAAAGTGCTCATACAAATGATTAACGAAACTTTTCCCGAAGAATACGTTGGTATTACTTTCGGCGGAAGAGATGTAAACAAAATGCTACTTGAACAACATTTCGATATGATATTTTTTACAGGCAGTCCGCAGTTGGGTAAGATAGTGATGATGGAAGCTTCAAAAAATCTTACTCCCGTTGTTCTTGAACTCGGAGGAAAAAGTCCGTGTATTGTTGATAAAGACGCTGATATTAATATCGCAGCTAAACGTATTGTTTGGGGTAAAATGATAAATGCCGGACAAACTTGCATTGCTCCTGATTATCTTTTCGTTCATAGCTCGGTAAAAAAGGAATTGTTAGAAAAGATGATAGAAAACATTAAATCAATGTATGGAGAAAATCATAAAGAAAGCGTGTATTTCCCGCGAATAGTAAATGACAAAGCGATGGAACGACTTACGAAACTTTTGAAAGATGGTGAAATAATTTATGGCGGCGATATTGATTTTGAAGAAAGATATATTTCGCCAACAATAATTGATAATGTTGAAGAAGATTTTCCTATTATGAAAGAAGAAATCTTTGGTCCGATTTTGCCCGTATTAACTTTTGAAAATATTAATGATGTATTGGAATATGTGAATAATCATGAGAAACCCTTAGCTTTTTATTATTTCGGAAAGAATAAAAAAGCATGGGAAATTTTGGATAAAAGTACTTCGGGTGGTGCATGTATTAATGATACTTTGATGCATTTTACCAATGATAATTTGCCTTTTGGTGGAGTGGGTAACAGCGGAATGGGAAAATATCACGGTTTTGAAAGCTTCAAAGCCTTTAGTAATATGCGTGGGATTGTGAAAACAACAACAAAAATTAATATTTCTCAAAAATATGCACCTTATAAGCAATTCAATATGATAAAGAAGATTTTTTAGTTTATTCTATTGGCATGATATTTGTTAAATCTCGCCGACGTGTTTTCTGCTGAAAGATTAAAGTTGAATATTAAGCAGAAACATTTCAGAATTGAAATTAAACTTAAAATTATACATGATGAAAAAGCTTATTAAACCAATGTTGGTCATTTCTCTTGCAATTTTTACAATGATTGGTAGTTTATCTGCTCAAGAAAGATCAACAAAAAAAACAACAGATGAAGTAACTTCAAAACAAGAAGTAAAAAAGAGTAAGAAAAATGCTAAACCGGCAGAAATTACCTTTGAAAACGTGGAATATAATTACGGAACAATTCAAGTTGGTGATAATGGAGATTGTGAATTTACATTTAAAAATACCGGCAAAGAACCTTTGGTTGTATCCAAAGTTCAAGGATGTTGCGGCGTTAGTGTTGTAGATTGGACAAAAGATCCCGTTATGCCAAAGAAAGCAGGAACAGTTAAATTAAGATATAATACGAAACGTCCTGTAACGATAAATAAAACGGTAAAAGTTTTTTCTAATGATCCTGAAAAACCGGAAGTTCATCTTTTACTTAAAGGAAAAATTGAAGGGGAAGCAGCACCCGTTAGTAGGACAGATGAGTTGAAAAAGTCAAAAGAAGAAAAACATCAATAACTTCTGAAATACATACCATAAAAAAAAGAAGGCTATAATGCCTTCTTTTTTTTTGAGGTGACGAGCAGATTCGAACTGCTGTAGGCGGTTTTGCAGACCGCTGCCTAACCACTCGGCCACGACACCGTTAAATGAATTGCAAAGATATAAAAAAATTTTTAATTAAATAACAAATACAATTATCTTTGCAGTCTAAAATAAAAAAACTAAATCATGAAAAAATTTTTATCAATATCAATCATTCTGATAATTTCTGTAAGTAGCCTATTCGCACAAGAAATTTTATTAAATAAAAATTGTATCAAAACAGGCTTACCTTTGGAAATCATCACAAATATTTTAGAATTAGATAATTTCATATTTGAAAAATCAGAAATTAACACAAAAGATGAATGGTGGGAGCCGGATACAATTTGGATTTATTCTTCAATTGACACAAAACGAGAATTGTATGAATATAACGATCAAGGAAGTATAACAAAAGATCTTGTACAAGTTATTGTTTCTGAGGAATGGATAAATGAATCACAAATTAAATATTTGTATGAAAATAATAATTTGATAGAACAAATAAGCCAAGAATGGTCTGAAAATACTTTTGTAAACTCTTCATCAACATCATTAACATATAATAATAATTTGCTGACAAGTGTGACCTTAAAAACTTGGGAAAACAATGCTTGGTTAAATAATTATCTGATTGAGATTACTTACAATGGCGAAAATATGTCTTCGGGTTTAGTAAAAACTTGGGACAACGGATGGACTGATTACATCAAAATAACAGCAAGTTATGATAATAATAACAATGTAATTGGAGCAAATGTTCAAGCATGGGCTATTCTATTTTGGTTGGATGTTTATAAGGCAACATTAGCTTATGATAATAATAACAATCTTACGGAAGTCACTCTGCAAGAGTTTAGTCTTACGGCATCTTGGACTTATACTGAGAAATATATTATGGATTACACAAATACAAATAAATTACAATCTACAATAACTCAATCTTGGGAAAATAATGCTTGGTTAAATGGAACTGCTACGTACCTTGAATATGACTCAGACGACAGATTAATTGCTGAAACATATGATGAGTGGAATGAAGGTAATTGGATACACTTTAACTATACAGAGTACTTATACGATGATCTTTCTGATAATATTTCAGAAGTAATATATAAAAGTTGGGAAAATAATGAATGGGTTAATTCTTCAAGAAATACAAATGTTTTTTCTCAAAATAACAACTCATTATTAGCAGAGTTTTGGTGTTGGGAAAATGAAGATTGGATTGTTTGTGATGGAGATATCACTTTGTATTACAATGCTGATCAAAGTTCATTAACAAAAATAGGAAATAAAATTGTTGCATCATATCCCGGTGATGAACCTGTTGTAGGTATTGAAGATTTGACTAATCAGGACAAAAATATTGAGATATGTATTTATCCAAATCCGGCAATCGATAAAATCAACATTTCAGCTAATAATTGTGAAATTAAGTCAGTTGTGGTATTTAACCAAATAGGACAAAAGGTAAAACAAACTAATGCGTTAGAAATAGGAATAAGTGATTTGCCTTCAGGAATTTATATTTTGCAAATTAATACTGATAAAGGGATTGTGAATGAAAAAGTTCTGAAACAATAGTGTTTTAATCTAAATAGAAAATCTATTACTCTTGGAAATTAATTTTTCCAAAACATACTCGTAATATCAATCATTCTATCCTCAACTATCTGATAAAATCTCTGATTAGTAGTTGGTACATTTAATGCGCCGTATTCCTCAATATACGGACCTAATTTGATGTAGTCGAAGTTTCTGTAATCACAGTTTGGAGATAAACAATCCTTTCCGGAATACCATGCTGTTTTAGTTTGTCTGTTTGTTACTGTTTTTACAAAAAGAGCAAGTTGTTCAACTTCTTTCGGATTAATGTCGCCGCCCATAAAACATACGCAAGTTATAGAATCTCCATATCTGTGAATTAATTCCGAAAGAACATGCTCGTTTAAAATATCTCCAATGTTTTCTTTTAAATGCGGACTATGACAGCCGACGCAAGTATTCGGACAATTTGAGATGTTTATTGCCAACGAAACTTCTCTGGGAATCTCCTGAAAAACTATATCATAACTGGTGAACCGTAGCATAGTGGCGTCGAGTGGCTTCTTGTTGTCTGCATTGTGAAAAATTACTTACTCGTTTCAAATATCCAATTATCCGTGTTAGATAATCTAAATTTTTGCTGCCGCAAGAAGGACAACTTTCTAAGTTGTGTTTCGTAATATGACCGCAATCATTACAAACAGTATTTGGAATATTGAAAGTAAAATAGTTACAACCTTCTTTTGCCGAAACTCTTAATAAATGTTTATATTGTTCTTTGGATAAATGTTCATGTAAGTTAAGATGCAGAGCAGAGCCGCCGGTCAAGTGGCTGATATATCTTTCTCCATGCATTCTAAACTTATCAATAATGTTTACTTTCTCATCTTCAACAATATAAAAATAACTATTGTAGCAATCGCGATTAACTTTGTAGCCGTCTTTCTTGTCCCATTTTGCATGTTTCACACCCACATTCTCTGCCGGTATCATTTCACAATTGAACATCACATCTTTTCCCCTGTATTTCTTGTTATATTTTTCAATTGTGCTTAAAATTTCCTCTGTAAAACGTTCGTATTCCGGATTGTCGCTGATTTCAATACCAAGAAACTCCGCCGCTTCGACAAGTCCGTTTACACCAATAGTTAAATACTGCCTGCCAATATTGATATATCCTGCATCGAACAAAGGCAACATTCCTTTTTTGTGCATATCTTTTAGGTTTTCATTATATGCAATTTGGACTTTATGAACAAGATCAATAACTTCTTCCAAGAAAAATTGATAATGCATTTCTTTCTTCGAAGCATATTGAATACAACGGTTGAGGTTAATAGTAAGCACACTTTTAGAACCGGTAGAAACACCGCCGGCGCCAAGAGTATAACTAAACCCATTATCGCTGATTTCGTTTCTAAGTCTGCAACAACTGCTGAGAGAATCTGCACTATCGCTCATATAAGTAAAGAAAGAATGACCTTCGGAGTACATTTCAGCAGTAAAGTCGCCATATTCTTTATCCTTAGCATCGCCGTTTTCAGTAAGAAGAGCCATGGTTTCTACAGGGAATGTTAGAATTGCACGAGTACGTTCCTTGTTGAACCATTTCATAAAACGTTTTTGCAACCAATTTAGCGAGTCCCAATCAGGTTTGCTATCATCCGGAAACACAAAATGTTCGAAAAGACTTTCGAAGTAATATTTGTCGTAATAAGAAATATTCCAAAACACAGCTTGGAAGTTGCGAGCACCGGTCGGTTGGTTTATGGAATAAACAATTTGTTCAAAGCAATCGGTGATTATTTTATCTATAGTTCGTTGTTTTTTAGATAGATCCACAACCTTATCAGCATGTTGATAATAATCTTTACCGTATTCCAATCCGATAAAATAATTCATATACATCAGAAACTCAGGAGTTGCGCAAGCGCCGCTCAACATGCTGGAAACCATAAAAACCATATTGATAAATCCGCCACAAAAAGATTTCAAGTTTGTCGGAGCTTTAGAATTTCCTCCAATAGAAGCTGTTCCGCTGATAAGCCAGGGATACATTGTTATGCTGGCGCAGTAATTTGCCAAACTCGTTTCATCGTTTTTATAAATGAAATGTTTATTCAATAAATCTATGTATTTATCTGACAACTCTTTGCCGTACATTTCTTTAATTCTGTCGGTGAGCATACGGCGATTAAGACGGATAAAATTAGACTTAGGAAGTTCCCCGATGAGAGTTGCCATATTTTTATTTTCTACATTGGCATTTGCATCATATTTACTTCCTGTTGCAGCGTTAGAAGCATCACAATATTCCATCAAAAAGTTAAGTTTATCCCTCACTTCACGATCTTCAGTATGTTTTTGTCGATAAAGCATATACGCTTTAGCTACGGAATAGTATCTTTCTGCCATCAAAGCTATTTCAACTTGATTTTGAACCTCTTCAACAGTAATGCCGTCTTTGATGTTTACTCTACTTAGAATGTTGGTAATAACATCTTGGGTTGCAAAGCTTCCTACCGACAAGAATGCTTTTGCAATAGCATTTTGAATTTTTTCGATTGAAAAAAACTCTTTCTTTCCGTCTCTTTTAACGATATATGTCTCCATAGATATATTGATTATTATTTCAAAAAAATAGTAGTCAGAGGAATTATTGAATGGATTCCCTTATTATTCCAATTGTTAAAGCAACAATTTGTGGAAACCAATTTCAACGGCAAAATTATATATATTTATTTCCTTTTTTGATTAGAGTAAAATTAATTATCAACCATTGATTGTTAATAATTACTTTTTGTTCGTAAGATTCTGAAAATTAGCAGGGGATCATCCGTCACTCGTCACCCGTCACTCGTCACCCGTCACTCGTCACCCGTCACTCCGTCAACATCTTATACGCCTTATAATCCGCATAATTCCATTCAAGGAATTTTCTATTAGGATAATCCAAAAGAAAATCGTCTTTCTTTTCTTCTATCTTTTCATAATATTCCGAATAGCTCCAATAATAATTATATCTTAAATGAGCGGGCATAATTTCCCTTTGTGTATTATCAATATTAATTAGTTCATCTATAGGTTTTACTGTATATGGAAGCGCAGATTCATCCATCTTTGCCATAAACCGATATTCAACATAAGATCTGTCGTAATGTTTGAAATTATGTTTCGCAATAATAACATCCCAATTAAAAAGAGTAGAAATAAATAAAATCAAAAACAAAGACAATCCATTGACTCGCAATAGATAATATGTTGACTTCACTTTTAAAACTTTAAAAATAATACTTATCAATCCGATTGCAACGAGCACGAGGAAAAACATCACAGCAATTCTTTTGTATGCTAATCCGAAATAATGAATATACCAATAATTACGAATGATGACAGAAATCATCATAATAAAATTTTGGCATAACCAGATGACAGTTAGTGTTTTTAACGTTTTATTTTTTGAATAAAAATTAAGATTGTTATGAAAGAAATAAAGTGCTATTCCTGCTGAAATTATTACTGTTAAAATCAACACCCATGTTCCTTGATGAACAAACTCTTTCAACGTATCACCTTCCCAAGTAAAACCAAACCAGATAGTTGAAATATCAAGATAGTTAAAAAACAGAATCAGCAAATTGAGTAAAACCAAAAGAATAATACCGACTCTATTCTGCATTATTAAACCGTCTTTTCTGAAATGATAATAGTAAGGTTTCCTCCTGCGGATTAAATCATCTGTTGAAGAAGTATCGCTTGTGTATATAGATGTTGGTTTCGTGTTAACCAACAAAACATTAGCTACAATAATTCCAAGAATGAAAAACAAAATAAGGGCAAAATTCAGTTCACTAATAAACCGAAATACTGATTCTACACGATTGTAAAATGTAGAACTTGACGCCACATACAACAAAAAGAAAATAATCAGAATTAACAAAGGAATGATGACAAAATATACAATCTTTCTAAGACTTCCACTCTTCGAATTTTTTTGTTCGTCATCAGACTTTTGAAAGACGTATGTTTGAGCAAGAATAGTTCGCGGGAAAGTTTCTAATCCGACATGGATAAAAGATTTGCTCCCACGATTGTTAAGCGCCGTTGCCAACATAAAGAGAAATAGAAAATTAATAATTATTCCCCATGTTGTGCTATAAAGCATTACAAAAATTCCTGTTACAATTGCAGCAATCAATAGTGATGAAGTGAGAAAATTAAATTTAACCGGACGATTCATATAGATCATCGCCGGAATAAAAATAGCTTCGAACAAAAGTAAGTTTATTCCTAATGATTTTTTATAAAAAAGAAAGGTAAAGATTAATGCCGTTGCCAAAGAAAGGAGAAAGAATTGATATTTCTTCATGATGAGGTGGTTAAGGTTTTTGTTAAAACGGTGAAAGTGTAATGTTTATTGTTTTTTCAAAAACATTTGCATTCTCCAAAATTCTTTTTTACCTTTGAA
>JAJDHA010000021.1 GCA_030265965.1 Odoribacter sp. OttesenSCG-928-L07 | reverse complement strand
AAAGATATTTTATAAATTTTACAAAGATAGCTTTTATAGTTGAAAATTGAAAATTGAAAATTGAAAATTATTGGGGGAGAATGGAAAATGGAGAATTGAGAATGGAGAATTGAGAATGTTCAATAAATAATAATCCCGCAGGGATTTAATATCGGTATCCACGGGTTCACTATGTTCACCCGTGGAGATGCGTTGATGTGTTAATGTGTTGATGTGTAGGTTGTAGAGACGTTGCGCGCAACGTCTCTACGGATAATCACACCGTTCTCTCAACATTCCAAACAAAGGCGCGTACACCAACTTCCTTGTTGCGGTTATCAAGTTTTTTGACGCTTTTGAGAAGTTCGTCAACTTTTTCATCATCAATAACTGTGATAACGGCAGAATTCATTTCGGGCCAAGTGTGAGTTCCGCGACGCGGCTCTCCGGTATACGTACCTTGACCTTGAACATCTTCTAAAAAGGTAAATCCTCTGATCTCTAAATGATCTAACATATATTCAACACGTTCTGTGTTGGCTTGATTGAATATTATAAATACTGCTTTCATTGGGTTTATTATTAAATTTTGTATTAAAAACACATTCAACGGTAGATACGCACGGCCGTGCGTATCTACGTGAATTGTGTTTATCAAATCATCATATAATTAATTATTTTTATTCTCAATTTCCAACGGAGCATGTCCATTTCCATTCGGATCCGGTTGATCCATGAATACGAATGTTTTACGTATCTTGCTGGATTTGTTACGCTCGCCTGATTTTGATAAGAACGAGTAAAGTACAGGAACAACTATCAATGTTACTATTGTTGAAACGGTTAAACCGCCAATTACAACTATTCCTAATGGTACCCAAATTTCGGAACCTTCACTGGTGCTTAATGCCATCGGAAGCATACCCAAAATTGTTGTTACAGCTGTCATTAATACCGGGCGTAAACGAGATTGTCCTGATAATGCAATTGCTTCTCTCATTTCATAACCTCTATCTCGCATCAAGTTGATGTAGTCAACAAGCACAATACCATTCTTGACCACAATACCTACAAGTAAGATGATACCTAATGCGCCAATCATGTCTAATGTGGCATTGGTGATTAATAAGGCTGCAACAACACCGGTAATAGCAAATAGTACAGACGACATTAGAATGAGTGGTTTTGAGAATGACTCAAATTGAGATGCCATTACAACGTACACCAACATCACAATTAGTAGGAATAATGTTGTAAGATCGCCGAATGTTTCTTGTTGATCTTCGTAAGAACCACCGATATTAATTACAATTCCTTGAGGAACATCAAGATTGTCAACAACTTCTTGAATCTTCGGAACAAGATCACTTAATGCAATATTTACAGGAGTTGCAGAAACTGTTACTATACGTTCGCGGCGTTGGCGATCGATTTTAGGTGGCGCCCAATATTCTTCTATCGTGGCAAGTTCCTTAAGCTTAATCATTTGACCCGTAGGAGTCATTAATGTTAACTCTTCAATGTCTGTAATAGAATTTCTATAGTCTTCTTCGAGACGAACAACAATATCATATTCTTCTCCGTCTTCTTTGAGATATCCTACAGTCATTCCGTTTACACGATTACGAACATAAGTAGCAGCTGTTGCTGTTGTTAATCCGTGAAGAGCCAATTTTTCTTTATCAAAATTAATTTGCAATTCAGCACGGTCTTCTTCTCTACTTATCTTAATATCACGAGCGCCTTGCACATCTTTTAATTTCTCTTCAATTTCGAGAGCAAGCGCATTAGTTTGATCAAAATCATAACCGAATATTTGAATGTCAACAGAATTTGATCCTCCCATACCACCGGATGTAGTAACTTGATACTTCGTCACTTCAGGCATTGTAGATAATTCTTGACGAACTACTTCAGCAATATCAAAAATAGTACGTTCTCTTTCGTATTTCTTTGAAGTACGAACTGTCATATTAATCGCATTACTTGACGTTTGTGAAAATAAGCTGGAAATACTCGCTTCGTCACTTGAACCTGTTGAAGTAGAAATAAGTTGAGCTTCAGGAACAAGAACCATAACTTTTTCTTCAATAGCGCGTGCTATTTTTGCAGTTTCTTCAACGCGAGTACCTCTCTGTAATTCAACATAAACTGAAAAACGTCCATTATCTTCTTGCGGCATAAAGTCGAAACCTATTCTGCCGTTAATCAATGGTATTAATGATAATGCGAATAAGATTACTGCTACCGACAAGGTTATTAATCTGTGATTCATACATACGCGCAAAGCTTTCGCGTAGAAAACATCCACCTTATCCAAGAAACGAACAACTGTATTTTCATAAGTGAAACGTGGTTGTCTTTTACGTTTAGCTTTTCTTTCCTCATTAGCTTTCTTAGATTTTAATAATTTGGAAGAAAGCATTGGGGTGAGTGTAATAGCTACTACTGTTGAAGTTACAACAACAATCGTTACAATCCATCCCATTTCTTTAAAGATAACACCCATTTGTCCGCCCAACATTGTTAGAGGAACGAATACCGCTGCAATAACAAGCGTTGTTGCAATTACTGACACCCAAACTTCATTGGTAGCATATATCGCAGCCTCTCGCGGACTCGATCCCCGCTCAATATGCCGCGTGATATTCTCCAAGACAACAATGGCATCATCCACAACCATACCGATGGCTATCGTCAATGAACACAGTGAGATAATGTTTAATGAGCTATCAACAAAAAGAAGATAGATGAACGCAACAACTAAGGAAATAGGAATTGTTACACCAATAATAATTGTAGCCCGCCATTTTCCTAAGAAGAATAATACGACTAATACAACGAAAAGTAGTGCATACATAATAGATTCTGTAAGACCATTAATCGCATTTGAGATATATTCTGATGAATCGTAAATTAACTCAATATCAATATCCGGAGGTAAGTTGGGTTTAATTTTTTCCAATTCACTTACAACATCCTTACAAACTTGTACGGAGTTGGCGCCAGACTGTTTCATTACAATCATACGAACACCGTCCATTCCGTTAATTTTTTCTTCCAAAGATAAATCCTTGATAGTATCTCTAACGACAGCCAAATCACGGATGTAGATTTGTTTTCCATCATAAGTTGTAGTTACGACGATATCATCGATTTCGCTACTTTCAACAAATTCACCTTGAACACGCAATTGGTATTGTTCATTACCCATCTTAACTGTTCCTGAAGCAAGGTTAAGGTTGCTTGTTGCAATAGCCTGACCAACAGCTTCGAGACTAAGATTATACGAATTAATTTTATTAGGATCTAACTCAACATAAACGTATCTACTTGGAGCTCCTGAAATAGAGAGACTTCCAATACCATCAATACGATTAAGTGAGTTTACAACTTGGTCGTCCAATATTTTTTCCAGACCGACATAACTTTCTTTTGCCGTAATTGCATATTGCATAATCGGCATCATACTCGAATTAAACTTGTAAATTGTTGGTCTGTTACAATCATCTGGCAAAGCTTCATACACCATATCTATCGACGACCGCACATCATTGATTGACTCATCGAGGTTTGCTCCCCAATTAAATTCCAACATCACAATCGACATATTATCCATTGAAGTAGAGTAAATCTCCTTCAATCCGTCAACCGAGTTCAATGAATTTTCCAGCAATCGCGTAACATTAGTTTCGATTTCACTTCCGTTAGCGCCGGGGTAAACAGTCATAACCGACACGTATGGAGGCTCCATCTCCGGATATTGGTCAATGGGCAGCCTTTGTAAACTAAAGACTCCCAATATAACAACCGCCACAAAAATCAAAGCTGTGGTGATTGGTTTATTAATAGCAGTTTTGTATATACTCATTGCTTATTTCTTTAAAATAATAAAATTTATTTTTTGTTGACAATGTTCAGTTTAATTCCGTCAACAAGTCGTGATTGTCCGACTACAATTAGCTCGCTACCTTCTTGAATTTGGTCGGAAATTATTTCGATTTTATCATCAAAACGTTGACCTAAGGTAACTACCACTCTTTTTGCAACTCCTTTATTATTAAGGAAAACGTATCTTTCATTAGCGCCTTGCATTTTCAAAACAGCTTGATACGGAGCAATAACGCTCTCGATTTCTCCCATAGATATTGTTGAAGTTGCGTACATTCCGGGTCTTAATGTTTCGTTAGGATTGGAGATCATTAATTTAACTTGGAAAGTATGTGAACTTGCATCAATTGTCGGATAAACCATTTCTATTTTAGCAGAAAACACATTGTCGGGGTAAATAGTTGATCGAACGTCAACGCTCATACCGTTTTTCACTAATGGATAATAAGTTTCCGGAATGTTAACAAATGCTTTTAAAACATTAATTTGTGTAAGTACTAAGATTGGCTGACCCGAGTATAGTTCACCGTCTTCATAATTTTTCATAGTAATAACGCCGGAGAAAGGAGCTTTTACGTAGGTATTTTGTTCCAAGAACGCAACATTCTCACGAGTTTGCTCCAATTGCAATTTTGTTTGATCATAAATTTGTTGAGAAATGCTTCCCAATTTATGTAAAGCTTCAACTCTTTCAAATTCGATTTCTAAATTAGACAAAGCTAACTTTGCTGTTCTAATTTGATTTTGATCCATGCGAACAAGGTTATCACCTTTTTTAACTCTTGAGCCGACTTCAACATAGATATGTTCAATGCGGCCTGTCATAGCCGGAGCAACATTCATTGTTTCATAACCTTGTAATGTAGTATTAAAATCAAGTACTCTTGCAATTTCACTTTTGTGTAAGACCAGAGTCTCAACAGGTTCAATACGCTCAACTTGTGTTTCTGTAGTTGTATTTTTATTTACGCAACCGGCAAAAACTAAAGCTATACAGCTTAAAATCATTAATTTTTTTAATTTATTCATGGTATTTAATTATTATCTTTTACTAATGTGAACTAATCGTTAATATTTAATAAGTTTTTCAATTCAATTTTAGCAGTTGTTAAATCTATAATTGATTGTATGTAGTTACTTTGCGCCGTAATTAAGTTTGTGCTGGCGTTGGTAACATCAAGGCTGGAAGCTCTGCCGTACTCATATTTATTAGAAATATTATTAAAAACTCTTTCAGATACTTCTATGTTTTTATTTTGAGTTTCATAATTTTCATGAGCAGAAAGAAGATTATATTTTAATTGTCTTTCTTGTATCATTAATGCGTCGCTTGTTGTTTTAAATTCGTTAAACGCTATTTGATGCGATAATTTTGCTTCTTGAACTTTTGTTGTTCTAACGCCACTTGAAAAGATAGGAACGTTTAAAGAAAGACCTACTAAATTCGGCGGAGTCATATTCATACCTGAACTTTGTCCAAAGTATGACTTTGCAGAATATTGGTAAAAAACACTTAAAGATGGAACATAATCCATTACAGTCAATGTAACTTGTTGGTTTGTTAAATCAAGATTCTTTTTTAACAATTGATAATCATAGTTATTATTTAGGTTAAAGTTAGAATAAACAAGTTTACTTGTAGACTCTACATCAATAATATTATCAAGTTGATCTGTAAGGATAAGTTTGGTGTCAACTTCTGCTCCAATTTGTAAAATTAATGAGTTATACAACATTTCCAAAGAACGTTTTGTACTATTGATAGTATTTTGTAAAGAAGATACTTGAATGAAAAGTTGGTCGGCATCAGTTTGTTCGGCAACACCAACCGTTACAGAGTTTTGAGTAGTTTCATATAAAGTTTTAACATTCTCCAAACTTTGTTCCAACAATCCGATAGTTTCTTCCATCGCCAAGGTAGTGGTGTACAGCTGAGTAACATTAGAAGCGATTTGTTGTCTATTCTTTTTAGCTGATATGTCAGCCATTTCGATAGCAACATCTTGTAATAAAGTTCCCACTATTTGTGCACCGCTAACTGCAACAGCAGCAGTAACAGCCATTGTTCCTACCGGATTTAGCGGTATAGCAACACTAATTGGTTCAACTCCCGGAACGCCGGTATCCATCTCCATGACCATTTCATATCCGCAATAATTTTGGTAGTCCAAAGATCCGCTAACTTGCGGTAACATAGAAGCAAAAGTTTGCCATCTGGCTCTTTTAGCTTTTTGAATAGAGAGATCACCGTTTTCTATTGATAAGTTATGATCCCATGCATATTGCTGCGCATCTTTAAGAGAAAGTTGCAATGTTTTAGCATCTTGAGAAAATCCCAAGCTAAGAACAGCGGCAGCTAAAAACACAATTAAAAAAAACTTTTTCATATATTATTATTAATTTATATCTACTTAACTTCATTAAAACAAATTAGACGATAAATACGTTTTTGGTTTCAACTTTATTTTACTTTTTCTTTACTTTTTTTTGCTTCGAGATAATATTTTAATCCGTTTTCATTTACTAATATTCGCATATAGCTGTCAATCAAGAAATCTATAGCTTGTTGTGCAGTAAACTTTCTAATTTGTTTTAAATTATCTACAGCCTTACCTTTTAAAGTTGTTAGAAATATTGCCATTGCTTCAATATCTATTTCCTTACGAAATAAATTATCATTTATGCCTTCAATTAGATTTGTCTTCACAATTTCATACATTTGTACATCTGCATCATTCGTATGTTTTTGTAAAATGTCCGGATAAAACTTTTGTAAGTCAAAGAAAAAACTTCCAAATTTCTCGTGATGGTTTTCATTAAAATAACTTGCACCTTTTAATATTTTATCAATGCAGTTTGCATTATCATCAGTCTTGGTTTTCTTCTTAATAACCTTAAGATGTCCGCAACGCATTGATTCAAGTATTTCTTCAATCAATTCCTCTTTTTGATTGAAATAAGAGTAGAATGTTTTCTTAGAAATACGTAACTCATTGCAAATGTCGTCAATAGACACGCTTCTGAGCCCAAATTTCAGAAACATTTCTGTTGCAGTTGTTATTATTTTATCACGCACAGTCATATCTAATCTCGTTTAAATTGGCGGCAAAGATATATCTCCTAAGAATATTACATGATAATTCTTTGTTAAAAATACATAAATACAAGCATAATTTTTGTTAAACAGCTAAATTTTAATAAGTTCTGGGAAACTTGGAAATGGTTATAGTTTCCAAGAGGGAGGTTTTTATTCGTAAAACAACGAATCTTATCAACGTACATGTTAGTTTAAATGTATTAGCCCAATAATTTTCAACTTTCAACTTTCACTTTTCAACTAATAAAATTATCTTTGCCAAATAATTTTCTAACTATGATATACTCAATGACAGGTTTCGGGAAAACTCATTTTTTCTTTAACGGGAAAAAAGTGAACGTCGAAATCAAATCCCTAAATAGCAAGCAATTAGACTTTAATTCGAAGTTACCTTCAATATATAAAGAAAAAGAATTTGAAATTCGCAGTTTAATTTCTCAGGAATTATTGCGTGGCAAAATCGAATTACTCATCTATTGTGAACAGGAAGAAGGTGAAAAACGTCATAGCATCAATAGGAATGTTGCAATGAAGTATTTTGAAGAAATCAAAGAATTGGAGAATGCTTTGAAATTAAAACCTGCAGAAGAATATGTTCCTATTATTTTGAAACTCCCTGAAGTTGTGGAATTTCCTAATGAGGAGGTTTCCGAAGATGAGTTAAAGGAGTTGTATAAATGTGTTAATGAATGTATTTTTGAAGTAAAAAGTTTTCGCGCACAGGAAGGAAAATCGCTCGAAGCAGATTTTAAAACAAGAATCAATAAAATATTAGATTTCCTGACCGAAATAAGTCCTTACGAACAAAATAGAATTGAAACTATAAAAGAGCGAATAATCAACCAATTAAACACTCTTAAAGATACTATGTATGATAAAAATCGTTTCGAACAAGAAATGATTTATTATTTAGAAAAAATAGATATTACTGAAGAGAAAGTTCGTTTAAAAAACCATTGTGTATATTTTTTGGAAACTCTTGCAGAAAATGAATCTAAAGGCAAACAGCTGTCATTCATCACTCAAGAAATTGGTCGAGAAATAAATACCATCGGTTCAAAAGCAAACGATATGAATATCCAACAGTTTGTCATCAAAATGAAAGATGAACTTGAGAAGATTCGCGAACAACTATCAAACATCTTGTAACGGCGCACGGCCGTGCGTCGTTACAAGATCAACAAGTCAATCTTATGTCAAAAATGTTAATATTCTCAGCGCCGTCAGGCTCAGGCAAAACAACGATAGTAAAATATTTACTCGAAATTATGCCGGAATTAATGTTCTCAATTTCCGCAACAAACAGGAGTCCGCGCGCAAATGAGTGGCACGCGAAAGATTATTATTTCATGAGCACGGAAGAATTTAAAAACAAAATCAAGACGGAAGATTTTGTTGAATGGGAAGAAGTTTATGAAGGAACTTTTTACGGCACCCTTTCTTCTGAAGTGGAGAGAATTTGGAGCATTGGCAAAAACGTAATTTTTGATGTGGATGTAAAAGGCGGACTAAGCATCAAAAAGAAATACAAGGAAAATGCTCTCGCAATATTTATTATGCCGCCGTCGATTGAAGAACTTGAACGGCGACTAAGATCACGAGGTGCAAATGATGAGGATGACCTGCGCGAAAGAATAGATAAAGCTAAATATGAAATGAGCTTTGCAAATGATTTTGATAAAATAATCATTAATGACGACCTTCAATTAGCTAAGAAGGAGGCAATTAAAATCGTGACTGATTTTCTTACTTCGGAATAATGAATAAGGAAAAAACAAATATCGGATTATTCTTCGGATCTTTTAATCCCTTGCATAACGGCCATATTGCAATAGCTGAATATTTCACAAATAATAATTTTGTTGATGAAATTTGGTTTGTGGTTTCACCGCAAAGTCCGTTTAAACAACATTTTACTTATAATAAAGATTATAATACTCAATATTTTATCCCTGAGGAAACACGTTTAGAAATACTTAATAAGGCAACAAGAAAATATCCTTATTTTAAAATTTGCGATATTGAATTTTCAATGCCAAAACCTTCTTATTCAATTGATACTCTCAAAGAATTGTCGAAAAGATTTCCTGACAAAAAATTTACACTCATAATGGGAAGCGACCAACTTCCTGATTTCAAATTATGGAAAGACTCGCAGGAAATTTTAAATAATTATCAAATATACGTTTATCCGCGTAGTAAATCGGATTTACAATATCTCCTCCCCGGAATGAAAATATTTGAAAACGTTCCACTTCTTGATATTTCTTCTACGCAAATTAGAGAAAAAATAGCAAAAGGTGAAAATATCGACAAACTAATTCCCTAAGAAATGTAAATTGAAAATACAACTTTTTACTTGTTTGCCTAATAACAAAACATTAATGTTAATTTTTTTTACTATCTTTGTTCGATAATTTTCCAACAAAGCAAAACTATTAATTTTTTAAGTTCAAGATTATGAGAGCGGACGAATACAAGAATTTGAAGATCGGTATTACACATGGTGATTTTAATGGAAATTCATATGAGTTGGTATTAAAAACATTAAATGATAGTAATATTTGCGAAACGATAACTCCCGTTTTTTTCGGTTGTTCTAAATTAGTATCATATTTCAGAAATTATTTTAAATGTGCAGACTTTTCTTTTACTCCCGTAAAGCAAAACGAAGTAACACACAACAAACCAAACCTTTATAACATATTTAACGAGGAAGTAAAAATCAATTTGGGAGAAATCACAGAGCAAGCAGCAAATTTGGCTACATTATCAATGACTCGTGCGCAAAACGCAGTAAGCAGCAAAATGGTTGATGCTTTAGTTTGTTGCCCAGCGCATCAATCAATGCTTAAAGAAACTTCTCCAAATCATAAAGGTAGCGGTAGTTATTTTGTGCATAAACTGCAATCGACACGTAGTATGCAGATTTTGTGCAATGATTATATCAAGCTTACAGCCGCAACAGCCAAAGTTGATTATGAAGAACTTTGTAAACTACTCACTGTTGATTATCTTTTCGAAAAGATAAAAACTTTGCATCGGATTATGTATTACGATTTTATGATATCATCGCCAAAGATTGCTATTTTAGCAACCAACTCCATTGATGACAACGGAAAGTTTGTTTGCGGAAAGATTGAGAAAATCATTGAAGAGGCTACTGAATTGGCTGTACAAAATAAAATTCAGGCATTTGGACCTTATCTACCTTCGACATTTTTCAACAACAACGAATACCAAAAATTTGATGTTGTAATGACTATTACCGATCAGCAAGCTGACACAATTTTTTCTTTATTGCATGGAAAAGATGGCGTTGTTTATACATCAGGCTTACCATTTGTTATCACAGAACCGTACAATTTAGTTGGACAGGATGCGGGCGACTGCCAATCTTTTAGGAGTTCGTTGTACTTAGCAAATGACATTACCAGAAACAGGCGCGAAAATTACAGATTGCGGAAGAATGCCTTAGGTAGAGATAATTATTCTGCTGAGAAGAGTAATAATACTGTTGAAAGAAATAATAATTCTTCAGAAAGAAAAAAAGGTTCATCAGAAGGCAATAGCACTATTTCGTAGCAAGTTAGCAATTAGAAGTTAAAAAATATTTTTAGAACTCAAATAAAATCAAAAAAAGATGTATTTTTGCAGCTCCTTTTAATGTACGTTAAAAGGTAAAATTTTTGTTCTTTCATAATAGTATGGTAGCCCGAGTGGCGGAATTGGTAGACGCGTCGGTCTCAAAAACCGATGAGGAAACTCGTGCCGGTTCGATTCCGGCCTCGGGTACTATGGGGAAGAAAGCTCAACTGATAATCAATTGGTTGGGCTTTTTTGTTGTGAGAATTGCACAACATTTCACAACTTGTAAAAAATACATGCCTCAAAAATAAGTTTTTTAAGGAATAAGTTGGATGGAAAAACATTTCAATTCGCATAATAAGCTTTCCAATGCTTCAAAAGCAATTTCATATTTTAAAGTAGCATGCGTTTCCAGCATTTGATTTATCAAGATACTTTCTTCTTCTGCATTTATCTCCAATTGTAGTATTTCAATAAAAATTTCAAGAGTTTGCGGGCTTTCATTCAAAACATGTTTAACGTCTCTTCCCAAAAGAGTTGCTCCAACAACAAATTTATTAAAAGGTTCTTTCTCATAAATATCATAATGATTTTTTGCAGCTCGCTCCTCATTTATATCCAAATAACTGGAAATAATGTAGGCCATATCGTCGGCATCTTTGTTGTTTTTGATATGACGGTCTTTGAAAGCATTTAATTTGAGAAGGAATATTCCCGGCAATTGCACCACCTTTACCGAAAATTCATTGTCAATGGTCACTTCCAAAATATCCTTTGTTGCTTCCTGAAATCCGGCAACAGACATTGCTATTATTTCTTCAGGAGGCCAATAAATATTCTTGTCATCTTTGGCAACGCCACCGAAAGGAACTATATCTAAAAAGAAAATTTCTTTATAAACAAAACGTTGACGTTGATTTTTTACCTTTTTAATTTCTCTAAATTTACATAAATCTCTTTCAACAGCATCAAAATTATCCCAATCAAGAATAGCTATTGCTATATCCAAATCGGCAGTTCCTCTTTTAGTGCGTTGTCCATGAATTGCTGACAAAATAATATCACGAGCAGCGGCGCCAATAACATAATATTTTGATTCTATTGAATTGAAATAAGATGTTAAAAAACCCAACAACTCTTTCAACATTGGGTTATTTAGTTTTTCACTTGATATATGACAATTCATTTTCTAAAATTAGTTTTGCAGTTTCTAAATTTCTTCCAAATCCACTTTGCATTAAATCGGCATAAATTAATAATGGATGTACTATTGGTTTATCTTCATAGTCATCATTCTTTTCCCAGAATTGTCGCAAAATTTCAACATTACCATTTTCATCAGGAACCAATCCTATAGAAGATCCCAAAGTTTGCCAATTCTCATGGGTGTAAATGGTAAATGTTTCAGGAATGATATGATTGGTCAATAGAGAAGCTCCCGATTCTTCACCCCAAAACCCTTTTCCTTTCAGCGAAAGCGATTTCCAATTAGCCAAAGTCTCTGCATTCGAGAAACGCATCTGTTTTTTTAATAAGCGTGGACGAAGAACATCATGATAAGCAATTATCCATCGATCAAGCAACTCCGGTTTGTTCTTCAATACTCGTTTTGTTTTTGTCCTTAAAATAAAATGTTCACTTTCAAGTTCTGCAATAATATTACTCACAGAACCTATTGATATATCAGATAATTCGGCCAATTCACGATATGAAAGCTGAAGATTGTTAGGATTTGATAACAACTGAAACAATAGTTTAATTCCGGACTCATGAAAAGCTTTCGCCTTATTAGTTTTTTGTTTCCGCTGCACTTTTTGTCCTGAGATGTATACGAAGAAATCTTTCGTTTGTATATAACAATTTCCGGAAGCATCTATATAGTTAATCTTAAGTGATTTCAGGGTTTGTGCCGTTTCAGCAGAAATATATTTGGCAATAAGTACATGTGAAGTGAGTTTATTTTCAAATGGAGCAACAAGATTAATCAATAACCCTTCATTCCCCTTGCGGATTTCATTCCTTGCTATCACAAAAAACTGTTGTCCATTAATATTAATAACAGCATCATGCTCCTTTCTTTTACACTCTACAGTTGCGGTCAATCCTGTAATCTGTTCAAGTTTGGATGCCGCATCATAGATATAATCAGTGTTTTTATACATAATCACAATCTTTTATCTGTTCAATATTTTTTAATGTTCAGTGTCAATGAACATGCAAAGATAATGAATGTTTTTAGATTAGCAATATTTTTATTAAAATATACATGTTGATTGTCATTTAGAAAATAATCACAAAAATATCAGAGATAAGTTGCTCATGTTCTGTGCAATAATCACGTAGAACTACCTCTTCTGGAATACTCCTATGATTTTGATCCTTTTGGCGTGATGCCTGTTGACGATATTGGTGTATTACACACATCAATAACCCTTTATGCTCAATGGGGAAAAGTAGAAGTATCCAACGGACTAATACTTGATTCGGAAAATAGAAAAGCAATATTAACTCCAATAATAAAAACAGAAGGCAACACAATTACAGGCGATGGCTGGATATTGCATCTGAAAGATGGCTGGGAAATAAGCAAAGAACAAGGTTGGATGGAAGTAAAGCTGAAATAAATATGATATAAGTAGTTTTCCAAAAATGTAAAATGAAATGCTCCAAAAATGTAAAACGAAATGCTCCAAATTTGTAAAGTGAAACACTCTAAATTTGTAAAATGAAATGTGTGTTTTCATCTCATTAGCTTCGCTGGGGCATTAAAACCCTCCTACTCATCATCTATCAAATAATAACCTCCATTTCTTGGTGCACCTCGAAATTCTATTAAACCATAATCTTTTAGAATCTTAATATGAGTTTCTATTGTACTTGGGGCAAAATTTACACCATCTGCTATGATAGGCACTCTACAACCTTTATTAATGTTGTGTGGATTTTCATTGTAATTTTTAATGAAATCAAGTACTGTTTTCGAAGTTATATCCAACTCAATGTTTACTTCATTATTTAATTTTTCTTCGTTTGAATTGTTTATTTTTGATGCCTTTTCAACAATATTCGAGTCGTTTTGAGTTGAAATTACTCCATTGTTAGTCCCTATTTCTTCATTGTTTTCGTCCTTAGTCCATACGGTTACTCCACCTTTTTTGGTCTTTTTGTTCCCGAATTTTTGAATGACAGAAGAGGAGATTTTAACATTTTTATTTAACACTTCCAAAATATTATCCCTATATCTTTGCGAAATATTTAATGTAATATTTTTTCCGGCATTCTTCATGTTTATAGTTACAGACGATGTATCATAATCTATTATGTGTGAAATAATTGCCATACTATTCTTATTAATTCTCAAACAAGTATTTCCAGGAAACGTTTGTTCAACATTTGCTAAAGAAGAATATTGTTCGCATTTATTACCGTTAGTTAAATGGAAAGTTGTATAATTTCTTTTTTGCGAGATATAAACAATATCATCTAACATAACCGTAATTACACTTCCGCTTTTTGATGATATAATAGAGACATAATTTGTTTGTTTTGTTAGAGCTTGTTTTTCGAGTATTGTTCTTTTAAACAAATCATTATATAGTCTCAACACAAAGAAAAACATAAAGAAACCAAAGTCTCGCAAAGTGATTAAACCGAATGAAACTCTTAATATACCTTTTATTTCCTCATATGAGAAAGAGTTAGCAAAACAAATAGATATATGTGGCTTAAGTAAAAAATATTCTCCAAATCCAGCAACAAATATAGATAATATTGCAACTGTCCAATATAATACAAACTTCCCTGATTGAAAGAATTTAGGTATAAAACAGAAGTAATTAAGATAGACCATAATAGCAATAAGAAGAACACATAATAATTCTTTATAAATTGCACCAGCTGCCACAGGTCTTAGAAATGAATAATGAGTAAAAAAATAACATACACCTGTCCAGAAAATTATGTGTGTGATAATGATTAGAATGTTTTTTTTATTCGGTTGCATAATGATGTTTTTGCAAAGTTATAATTTATTTTTATTTCTTGAGTTTTTCAGCATATTTTCGTCATATACCGATTTATCATGTTTGTGAGTTTGCAAATTGATTATTTTTGCACGAAAATTTAAAAAAAAATAAATGAAACAAAAAACGAAAAAAATTTTATCAACCTTGTCTGTGTTAATAATAATGCTACCTATAACACTAAACGCTCAAACCGATGATATAGGTTATAGCATTAAAAACAGATGGACACTAAAAGCAAGTTATGCCAGCTATACAACTGCATTCCATGGCAGTAATAGTTTAGGCGATTTTATTACTGTTGCACCAGACGCTATATTTACTGAAAGTAGACGTAAAATGACAAACTTCAAGATTGAAACCGGATATGGTATCAATAAATTTATTGAAGTGGGTGCTCACGTAGGATTTCAACATTACGAATGGATGACAGGCTACGTAGAAGAAGAATATATTGCTTTTTCAGATATTAATAAAAGTTTTGCACCTTTATTTGGAGTGAATCTTAATTTTCATATTTTGCCATTCTTAGTTTCTGCAAATGAGTGTAAATGGGATTTATATCTTACTGCAAAATATGGCGGATGTTATTTGCCGAATAGAGAAGTAGAGTTTATAGAAAATACTTCAAGTAAATATAGGCATGAGTACGGGCTTGGAATAGGAGTGGGTTATTATATCAAAAATATTATGGGATTCTTCGCTGAGTACTCTGTAGGACAATTTGATTATTTTAATTATGGCACAAGTGAGGTAATTGAATTTGCTGACCCATTCATGCCTAAGACTTATTATTTGACAGATAGTCCTTTTAGATTTCGTATAGGCATTAACGCCAAGTTTTAATTTATTTTATGCAAGCAGATAATATCTATGTTATTAATATTTATTATCCGCTTGCATTTTAACCTTAATTTTTAAGAACAATGAAAAAAAGATTTTTTGTAATAGTATTAATAAGTGTTTCAATATCGTTTAATATTTTCGCTCAAAGTGAATCTAATAAGGATATTAATTTTAATAAACCATTCCACTCATTCGGTATTAGTGGTTTTTTAGGAACTAATTTTGCTCCTAAACTCGAAATGTATTCCGGCTCAACAATTAATCCGGAATTATACCATTCTTTAGTACCTGAAATTATTTTGCAATACAACTATATGATTAAAAATGGATTTGGTGTAGCTATAGAAGTACCTTTCGGGATGTTTAGAAGAATGAGTCTGGTAAGACTTTCCGGTTACGGAGCATCTAATGACGTTCTTCTCGAAACAGGAGATTTTTATGTCGGACTTACATTAAAAGCATTTGTGTTTAAAGAATTAAGTAAAAACGTTTGTATGCAAGGAGAACTCGGCATTAAATTTAATCCTTTCTTACATTCAGCAGATAAATGGTACACTACGGATTATAATAGTGTTGTGTTGAATCCCAATTTTGAACCATATTATTACGAAGATAACTCATCTATCAACTTTTTAACTGTTGACCAAAAATATTATGCTGTTCCGGATGCAACCGCAGGAATAATGTTTTTCTTCCATAGTCAAAAGAATCCAAGACATAATTTAATGCTTGGAATAACTGCAAATTTGTCGTTTGTGGAGAGAATTAAAGTAACTTACAACACCTATTTCAGTGAATTAGAATTAAATGAAAATTCGGAACATGGGTATGGCAAGTATTCGTGGAATTCAAGCGCTATCGGGATAACTCTTGGATATCGTTTTTTTAGAGGTAAATAGAGGAAACGGTAGGTATAATCATGTCTTTCAGGTATTATAACTATCCAATTAAGTAATAAAAGTTTTTGTTCATTTTAATTGTTGTTGTTTTAATTTAATTTTTTTTAAACTGAAAACGATAAAATTTCAAGTTTTCAGTTTTAATATAATGACAAAAGATATTATTTTGGAAATAGTTTGCACGTTATAACCTACATACTAAATTCCGTCTTAAGTACAAGTTTTAGTATGATAAACACTTAAAATAACTTAAATCATTCCACCCAATGCTGATAGTTTAAAATAGAACACTTAGCTTTGCAAAATTAATAATGAAAAAATTAGGTTTATGCTAAAACAAAAAAATCTTAAGCTTATTACGCTTCTACTGCTTTTTCCAACTCTCCTCTTTTCTCAAGAATTCTCGCGAGACAAACAATTTATCAAAAACAAGTTTAATGTTAAGTTAGATTATAAATTGACTAATATTGACCTTGATAAATACTTTCATTGCCATGGAGCCGGGCTGGAATTTAATTACGGTTTCACAAAATGGTTAGATGCCGGCGTGTTTTGTGATTTTAGTTTAATAAAAAGCTATTTTCCAAGAGAACCTGACAGTATTGTTGAAGTAGTTAATGAATTTGGAGAAACAATAGAAGTCATATACGGAGGTGGGTATACAAGATTTTATTATAGAAATCTTAACTATGGTTTTAGTGCCAACGTACATATTTTGCCATTAATTTTAAAAAATCCAAATTTCTCTCTTGTTGATGTTTACATAAATGGTAAAATAGGAATGCGAACTGTTTATTCCAAAGAAATAGATTTTGTTGATAATAAATTTTATTATTCAATCGGCGCTGGTGTCGGATTTAACTTTAATAGGAAGTTCGGTTTGTTTTGCGAATATAATTACACAAAACCTTTTCAGCATTATTTTGGTGACATAACGGATGGCTCTTCATGGGGAGTAATATATCATTCCGGTCATAATATGCGTTTTGGAATTAACATAAGATTTTAATTGATGATGAGACTAACAAAAAAACAAATTATTAACAGCAAATTGGTTTATTTGCTGATAATATTTCTGACATTAAGTTTATTTTCTTGCAGGAAGAAAGTTACAGACGACTTACCATTTTATGATCCCGTACCTGCTGTAAATGCTTTGCTCGAAAACGGCAAACCAATCAATATTCATATTTCTTTTGTCAAACTCCCGGATAATAAAAGCAATATATGTAAAAATGCAGAAGTCAAATTATTTGTCGATGATGTTTATACGGAGACGATAGAATTTGACGAAGATATGTCATTATATCCGGCATCAACAATTGCGGAAGCAGGCAAAAAATACAAATGTCAAGTTTATATTCCCGAATATGATAATTTATCTGCTGAAACTTATGTGCCACAACCTGTAAATGTATATGATTTAGAATATGTTGGAATTGCAGGATATGATGATGAGGGATGTACCTATCCCGCAATCAGATTTTCTTTTGATACCGATCCTGACAAAATGATGTATTATCAAGCAATACTTCCAAGAGGTTCGGATTATGAATATCGTTTATATAACTCTATTGACCCTGTGATAACTAACGAAGGAAATGAGTTTCCTATTTTTAGTAATGAGATAATTAATACGAACAATTATAGAATGGAATTGTCATTTTTACCAGGTTCGCATAGTAGTGGTGGCTTCGGCTGGGTAACAAACAATCCTGAAATTGTTTTGCAATTTAGAGCCATTAGCGAAGATTTTTATAAGTACATTAAACAAATATATCTTTACAATGAATACGAAAGTAATATCGGGGATATAATAAATAATATTCTTGCCGGTCCAATGCAAACACCGAGTATATATTCCAATGTGTCAGGCGGCTATGGAATCTTCGCGGGGTATTCCGTTACTATTTGTGATACGCTTTATCCACCGGAAAGATAAAAGAAGATGGATAAAGCAGATAAAATGGATAAAAAAGTTACTCTGTCACTTCGTCACCCAGTCACTTATTTTGTTAATTCTGAAAATTCTGTCATTCTGTCTATAGCTTGCTTAGTCGCTTGCTCCTCACAAAAATGAATCCAAAACCCATAAACACGGAGGCACAGAGGACACAGAGAAACACGGATGTGACCAAAAATTCCAAACTTTTAACTCGAAACCAAAAACCCAAAACCATGATACGGACAACCCACATAATACTCATTACCATCCTTTTTCTAAGTCTAAGTACTTTCCAAGTTCAAGCACAACAATCGCAACAATTTTACATCTCAGGTTTTGTTAATGATGCTGCTACAGGCGAACGTCTTATAGGCGCTAACGTCAGCATCGAAAGCATAAACAAAGGCGTAGCAACCGATAATCTCGGATATTTTGTTCTACAAGTAGAGCCGCCTGTAAATATTATTGTTTCTTACTTGGGATATAAAAACGAAAAAATCAGCATAACAAACAATGAGAAAAAATTATTTCATGTGGCTTTATCTCCTCTTCAAACCGATTTAGGTGAAGTGGAAATTGTTGCACGACCGGAAATTTTAACTCAACAATTTAATGTTAGCACACTCTCAAGCAAAGAAATAGAAAGTATTCCCGTTCTCGGTGGCAAACCGGATGTTATTAAAGTAGCGCAATTATTACCCGGGATAGAACCGATGAATGAGGCAACAAGTACTATGATTGTGCGTGGTGGAAATCCTGGCGAAAACAATTACCTCTTTGACAATGTACCTGTAATACATGTCAGTCATCTCGGCGGATTTATTTCCGTTTTTAATCCCGACATGATTAATTCTATTGATATATACAAAGGCGGATTTCCGGCAAAGTACGGTGATAAATTATCATCAATTGTTAATATTACTCAGCGCGAAGGTGATAAAAGTCATTACAAAGGCTCGTTTAGCGCCGGAATAACCGATGTTTCGTTTTCCGTTGAGGGTCCGGGAGGACTGAAAAATTCGAGCTTTATCATTACCGGTCGCAAAAGTTTTTTCGATTTGTATTACCTTGGTGTCAGCAGTATTGCAAAACTGGTAGAAGCACAGGATTACAGCTTTATCTATGGTTTTCATGATATTAATGCAAAATATTCCTGGCAAATGAACGAGAAAAATAGTTTTCATTTTAATATTTATCAAGGCGATGATTATATGAAAATCTGGATGAATGAAAAAGACAAACAAAGTAATGATAGAATTAAATTGAATATGGGTAATACTTGGGGAAATCTTGTTACTTCAGGTTCTTGGAATCATGTAGTGTCGCCGAAATTATTCGTTTCCAACACTCTTTCTTATTCTCAATACAGATTGAAAAACAAACAAAATTTTTATTCCGAAATGGCTTACGATACTCTCGATTATTTAGTTACCGGCAAATCTGATTTACGAGACATTTTGTTGCAATCGAATTGGAAGTATTCTGTATTGAAGAATTGGAATATGGAATTTGGTGCAAGTGCATCATTTATAATAAGTAATCCTAATAAATATTATAATTATTATAGTGATATTGCAACAATTGCAGATAGAGTTTTCGCTCTTAATTCGAGCGCATATTTAGATAATAATTTCAGATTGTTTAATAGAATTGATGCGAGTCTGGGAGTTCGAATTGCAAATTATTATTCGGAAGGATATAACAATTTCTCTGTTGAGCCGCGTGCAAATATTAATGTCAAAGTTGCCAAGAATCACGTTCTGAACGCATCATATATGCGAGTAACGCAAAACGCACATCTCCTATTTACAGCAGGTTCTATTCTTAATAATGAAATCTGGGTTCCGGCTGGAAAAGACATAGAATCATCTTATTCCGACCAAGCATCTATCGGCTGGCGAGGAGAGTTCTTAGACGGAATGCTCAGCGCTGAAGTTGATGTTTATTACAAGAAACTCTACAATCTTGCCACTTACAAAGAAGGGTATTCCAACATCATCGGTGATGGCAATTGGCGAAATAAAATCATGTCGGGTGGAAAAGGAACTTCAAAAGGTATCGAGTTTTTGATGAAGAAAAACACCGGAGCTTTGACAGGTTTTGTGAGCTATACTTTCTCAAAAACAACACGTCAATACGACCTTCTTAACAACGGATTAGAATATCCTTTTGAATACGACAGACCACACTCTCTTTCTATAGATGTAGGATATCAGTTTAATAAAAAATGGTCTGTAAATGCTTTATGGGTATTTCGTTCCGGAATGCCATATACTCCTGTAATTGCAGAGCAAAGCTTGCCTTATATTGATATTGAAACAGGAGAAATATATTACAAAGATGCTTTAATTTTTGGCGAACGTAACAGCGAACGCATGAGCCCGTATCATCGTTTAGATTTAGCCGCAAAATATTCGAAAATAGGAAAACGCGGTAGAAAAGTTGAGTGGACATTCTCCATTTATAATGCTTATTGTCAACAAAATGCCTTCTACTATTATTACGACAACATTAATGCATACAAATATAAGCATTGGCAAGAAATCCCAGAAGGTGATAATAGATTAGCTTTATATAAACTCACTTATTTTCCGGTAGTTCCGTCAGTATCCTACAAGGTCTATTTTGATAAAACTACAAGACAGCCTAATACACATGTTAAGAAGAAGTTGGTGATCAAAGATGGTGAGCTGAGGAGAGTGGAGAAGGAATGATAAATTTTTACTAATTGTCTTTTTCAACAATATAATAACCACAGCTGTTCTCATTATAATAACTGTTGATTGTTAAAGTTTTATTTCAATATCCTCTTGTGAAAATTCAGTTACATTAATTGTTGGTAAAATGAATTTGTTGAATATCGTACCTTCGGTTTTTGCGTGAAGCACACCACGAAGAGTGCCTATTGAAATCATTAACAAATGATCTGTAAATCCTTTAGGAAAAATAATGGATTTATTATTGTAGTCTATATATTCTTCCCATTGCTCCTGTTTTACAGAGAAGTAACATGCAATTTTTATTTTAATAAAGGGCAAATTGTTTTGTAAAAACTCAATAGAAGGTGCACACAAGATTTCACAATCTTCAAGTGATTTTATTCCAAAGTCTGCATTAATCCCTATTTCTATATTTGGATTTTCGTCTTCATATAACTCTTTTATTATTGCAAATTCTACGGTATTTATCCCCGACAAAGCAAATGGTATCTTGTTGTTTTCTTTGTTCATGTTTTACGCATTTTCAGATAATTGATAATATTGAGAAAATTCGGTAGGGTTGTATTGTGTTTTATAATCAAATATTGGCACAACTCTCACAGACTCTCGTTTTTCATAATAACTTGCAAGAAGTGGAATATTCAATATTTTTTTTAAGCAACAATAATGTTTTCCATTTAACTATGCAAAGATAATTAATTGTTTAAAAAACCCAACAATATTCAGG
>JAJDHA010000020.1 GCA_030265965.1 Odoribacter sp. OttesenSCG-928-L07 | reverse complement strand
CAGGTCTTTTGTGCTTCAGTGTTTCAAAGAACGTTCCCCTTGAACTTGTGACTCGCGTCAGTTACCATTCAAACGGAGTGCAAAAATAATACTTTTTTATTTATAACAACGCTTTTTTGCAAAATATTTTCGAAATATTTTTAATGACGCTGATTATGACTGAATTAAAACCTTGGAATGTTTTGTTATATCTGTTTTTGGATAGACAAAATGACAAAATTTGCAGAAATAACGAATATAATTTTGCCCGATTTATATCATAACATCTCTTTTTATGCCTATTTTAGTATCAAACGTTTGTTTTTTGTTGGCGTTGTTGCTCCGTTTTCATAAATCTCTACAATGATATAGTACGATTGTGTTGACTCGTCGTATGTTCCTTCGGCAATTTTTAATCCAATATTACAGTTAGGATCATTTGCAATAAATTCTTGACTATGACTTATATTATCGTATTGACTTACATTAAAACCCATTGACTCAGAAGTTATACTCCAAGCTCCGCCTTTTAATACAACTTTAAGACTTGCTCCTGTAGATACACTTGCTACCAAATAATACTCTTCATTCATATTAACTGATGTAACACCATCCCACAAAAGATTGATATCAGCTTCCGGATAATAAACTTGTGGTGAAGAAAATAATTTTATTTCTTTTGTTTTTGTTGGTGTTAAAACTCCATTCTCATAATACTCAATTGTAAAATTTGACATATTCTCATTATAATTAATCATGAATTTTAGATCACTGACTTTTCCGCTTTCTTCAACTATAAATGTAAAACCGTTTATATCCCAATTTATATCCCAGTTTTCATTGGTTGATTGATCATACCCACCTTGAGAATTTTTAATTACAATTTTTAAACCCATGCCTGAAGGCACTTCTGCTCTTATACTACCATAGAAGTGAGCATTCATCCCAAATGGCACATCAATTTCAGTAAGCTCATCAGACAAAATATTTATCCCGTATTTGCCCTCCGCTGGATAATTTATTGCAAGTGTTTGAGGATACATGCCACTATCTATAAATTCTATTACTTTATTCTCAAAATCGGGAATTGTTACGCTAATACCAAGTTCTGTGTATTTGGCTATCAAATTATTACGAATATCTGTTAGAGAACTGCTAATACTATATGCATTATTCATCAACTTAGTTCCCAAAGCGGTATTATCCAACTTTCCATCGGATTTAATATCGGTAATAATATCTGCCATAAGGGACATCATATCACCAGCGGCAAGATATCCTTGCAATATGCATGAGATTGCTAATAATTCTGCATTACTTGACAAGTCTAATGTTTCAGACGTTGTTTGGGATTGTGTGAAACCAAAAATTGCTAAAACTTCGCCTTGAGCTTGTTGTTTGGCTGCTGTAAAACTCATTCCTTTTTGTTTTACCAAGTATTCAACGCGTGATTTTTCTAAATGAGTAAGCACGTTTACGTTTGCCGAATTTATATCGCTAATATCCGAAATAGCATATAGAGTAATTGGACTAACTGAGGTTGAGCCGGAGATTTCATTAAAATAATAACCATCTGCTTTTAGTTCTACATAGCTTGATACTAACTCTATGTCCTTTTGTTCAAAACTTCCAGAATTGTCTGCAATAGTTGTAAGGTAGGTTTTACCTGTTTGTTTTAAATTTGCATCCAGCTCGGCTATTGTTACTGACGTGCCATTGATAAATGGTCCTTTTTGGGCATAACCTTGAAAAAACTCTTTGGTTACTTGGATTTCCGGTTTGTTACAGCTTGCAAATATCAATATAGGTATTGCCAAAACTGCTAAAATGTTAATTCTTTTCATGATTTTTATTTTAGGTGAATATTATTATAGTTTACAAAGTTAGGATTTTTTCATCATTTTTAAATTTTATAAATTAATTGCATGTTCAACTAGTTAATTACTTCAAGTAAAACCAGTATGCAGATAGTTTATTCTAAAATGATCTTTTTTGACTTAAATTTGTTTAAGAAAATTGATTTGTTATGTTCTCTCATAATGTTTTTCCCTGATTTGTGTCGGGCGCAACTTTTAGTTAGAAAATTTTCGTCAAAGCTAAGCATAAATTATTAATAATTCAAATTTGAATGTGAAAATAATTTATTTGCATCTTAAATTGATTCATGCACAAAGGTAATAGACATTCTTTAAAATAAGTTATATAAACCTGTACGAATGTTGTGCATTATTGCCTGATACATTTGATATTGAATATAATTATTATAATGTAGCTTAATTCAAGGTGATATTTTGGTGCTTTTTTATTTACCATGGAGATGGGTATTATTTACCACGGAGGCACGGAGAACACGGAGAGTATCTTCAATAAAAAAAGGCACGGAGAACAAATAAGGATATTCCTCCGTGTTCTCCGTGCCTCCGTGGTAAAAAAAATATTCTTACTTCTTCAACAAATTTTTACCTTGATAAACTGCTGAAGTATCTAATAGCTCTTCTATTCTTAGAAGTTGGTTGTATTTTGCAATTCTTTCGCTTCTGCATGCGGATCCGGTTTTAATTTGTCCGGAACCGAGGGCAACGGCTAAATCTGCAATGGTTGTATCTTCTGTTTCGCCTGAGCGATGACTGATTACTGAAGTATATTTATTACGATGCGCTAAGTTAACAGCATTTATTGTTTCTGTTAATGTTCCTATTTGGTTTAATTTCACCAAGATAGAATTAGCAACACCTTTCTCAATTCCTTCTTGTAGCCTTTCAACGTTTGTTACAAATAGATCGTCGCCAACTAATTGGATTCTGTCGCCGAGTTTTTCGGTCATTAATTTCCAGCCTTCCCAATCGTCTTCTGCCATACCGTCTTCAATAGAGAAGATAGGATATTTATCGACCCAATTTTTCCAAAAATCAACCATTTGTGCAGGAGTTAATTTCTCGCCTGTTGATTTATGTAAATGATAAACATTTTCTTCCGGGATATAATATTCTGAAGAAGCCGGATCAAGAGCGATGAATATATCTTCACCCGCTTTGTAACCTGCAAGTTCAATAGCTTGAAGAATAACTTGGATAGCTTCTTCATTGCTTTTAAGGTTTGGAGCGAATCCGCCTTCGTCACCAACGTTAGTAGAATAGCCAGCTTTTTTCAAAACACCTTTAAGTTGATGGAAAACCTCTGTTCCCATTCTTAATGCTTCTGAGAACGTTGGTGCACCAATCGGCATAACCATAAATTCTTGAAAATCCACGCTATTATCTGCATGGCTTCCACCATTAAGAATATTCATCATCGGAACAGGTAGTATATTTGCGTTTACACCGCCGATATATCTAAAAAGTTCTTGTCCGGTTTCTTGTGCAGCAGCTTTCGCAACTGCAAGAGAAACGCCGAGTATAGCATTTGCGCCCAATTTACTTTTGTTTGGAGTACCGTCTAATTCAATCATCAATCTATCGATATCAGTTTGATCAGTAATCATCATACCTTTAATTTCGGGAGCGATAATATCATTAACATTTTTTACTGCTTGAAGAACGCTCTTACCCATATAGTAAGATTTATCTCCGTCGCGGAGTTCAACAGCTTCGTGAACTCCTGTAGAGGCTCCTGAAGGAACTGCGGCTCTGCCGAAAGCTCCGGAAGCTGCGTAAACATCAACTTCGATTGTTGGATTACCTCTTGAATCTAAAATTTGTCGTGCACCGACATGAACAATTTGACTCATATTAATTTCTTTTAGTTTATCACGTAAAAACGGGGAGAAGTAAAAACTTGTCCCCGTTAATAATTATATTTTACTATTTTATTCTTCAGTTGTTTCAACTGGTGGAACATCTTCGCCAACAGTTTCTTCAACTGTTTCTTCAACTACAGGTTCATCAGTAACTGGTTCTTCAACAGGAGATTCTTCAACAACGGTTTCATTTGTTGTTTCTGGTTCCACAACTGTTTCCGGTTCTTCAACTGCTTTTGTTTCTACTTTATCGGTTTTATCCGTTTTATCGGTTTTATCCTTTACTTCAGTTGTTTCAGTAGCTTTAGTTTTTGTACTACCACCACGGCGAGAACGGCGAGTTGTTTTCTTTTCTTCTTTTTTAGCATCGAGAAGAAGTTCATTATAATCTACCAATTCTATGATACACATTTCAGCGTTATCACCAAGTCTGTTAGGTAGTTTAATAATTCTTGTATAACCGCCCGGTCTATCCATAACTTTTTGAGATATTTCTCTAAACAGTTCAGATACAGCGTTTTTATCGCCAAGATAGCTAAATACTATACGGCGAGAAGCAGTGGTATCATTTTTAGATTTTGTTATCAATGGTTCTACATACACTTTAAGCGCTTTAGCTTTAGCAGTAGTAGTTTTAATTCTTTTATGCAGAATAAGTGAACAAGCCATATTAGATAACATAGCTTTACGGTGCGAACTAGTTCTGCTAAGGTGATTTACTTTTTTTCCGTGTCTCATCTCTATTAATCCTTATCAAGTTTATATTTAGAAATATTCATACCGAACTCAAGTTGTTTAGACTTTACTAATTCTTCAAGTTCGGTTAGTGATTTTCTACCGAAGTTTCTGAATTTAAGGAGGTCGGCTTTATTAAATTGAACGAGGTCTCCAAGTGTTTCTACCTCTGCTGTTTTCAAGCAATTGAGTGCTCTAACGGATAGATCGAGGTCGGTCAATTTTGTTTTCAGTAATTGGCGCATGTGCAAAGTATTCTCATCGAATTCTTCAGTTACAGATTTTCTTTCTACTTCGACGGATATTTTTTCGTCGGAGAACAGCAATAAATGATGAATCAAGATTTTAGCTGCTTCATTAAGTGCGTCTTTCGGGTTTATAGAACCATCTGTTTCGACTTCTATGATAAGTTTTTCATAGTCAGTTTTTTGTTCAACGCGAAAGTCAACAACATCAAATTTAACATTTTTGATTGGGGTATGAATTGAGTCAACAGCTATAACACCAATTTCTTGATTTGGCTGATGATTTTCTTCTGCTGGTATATAACCTCTACCTTTATTTATTGTTAATTCGACATTAAGTTTAACGCTTGGTTCCATTTGGCATATTTCGAGCTCAGGGTTAAGCACTTGGAAATTATTCAAAAACTTATTGATATCACCTGCCTTAAAAACTTCTTGGTCGCCGATAACGATTTTGACCACTTCAGTATTTTCTCCTGCGACTTGTTGGCGGAATCTAATACGTTTAAGGTTTAAAATGATATCAGTAACATCTTGGTAAACGCCTTTAATAGAAGAAAACTCATGGTCAACACCGCTGATTTTAACAGAGGTTATTGCAAAGCCCTCGAGTGAAGAATGCAATATTCTTCTTAAGGAATTTCCGATAGTTGTGCCGAAACCCGGTTCAAGTGGACTTAATTCGAATATACCGAATGTTTCGGAAGATTCGACCATTACGACCTTATCGGGTTTTTGGAATGCTAATATTGCCATTTTATTTAATTTATATTTTATTATTTAGAATATAACTCAACTATAAGTTGTTCTTTAATATTTTCCGGGATTTCGTCTCTTTCCGGATAATTCATGAATTTACCGCTAAGTAAGTTACTATCCCATTCGAGCCAAGAAAGTTGATTTGTTCTTCCGGCAACAGAATTTGTAATAACTTCAAGCGATTTTGATCTTTCTCTTACGCTAACAATGTCGCCAGGTTTTAATTGGTAAGACGGAATATTAACAATTTGTCCGTTAACTTCAATATGGCGGTGACCAACAAGTTGGCGTGCAGCTGCTCTTGAAGGAGCGATTCCAAGACGGTAAACGATATTATCTAATCTTGATTCGATCAATTGTAATAAGATGATACCGGTAACACCACCTTTACGCGATGCTTTATCGAAGATATTTCTAAATTGGCGTTCGAGAATACCGTAGGTATATTTCGCTTTTTGTTTTTCTTCAAGTTGGAGACCATATTCAGAAGTTTTCTTTCTTCTTTTATTAACACCGTGCATACCTGGAGCGTAATTTTTTCTTTCCAGATATTTATCGGGACCGTAAATAGGTTCTCTGAATTTACGGGCGATTTTTGATTTAGGGCCTATATATCTTGCCATTTTCTCTAATTTTTATTTATCCAAATATTATTAAACTCTTCTTCTTTTAGGAGGACGACAACCGTTATGTGGCAATGGAGTAACATCTTTAATTTCAATTACTTCTATTCCATTTGAATGGATAGAGCGAATTGCAGATTCTCTACCTGATCCCGGACCTTTTACGAAAACTTTTACTTTACGTAATCCAAGGTCGTAAGCCACTTTTGCGCAATCTTCTGCTGCTCTTTGGCCTGCATAAGGAGTGTTTTTCTTTGAGCCTCTGAAGCCCATCTTTCCGGCTGACGACCAAGAAATAACTTGTCCTGCCGTATTTGTCAAAGAAATAATAATGTTGTTAAAAGAAGCTGTTACGTAAGCATGACCCAAAGGTTCAATTCGAACAACTCTTTTCTTTGTAACTTTGCTTTTTGTTTTAGCCATAATATATATTTTATTATAGTAATTTTTAAACTGGAAATTAAACTATTAACCTTTAGGTGCTTTCTTTTTGTTAGCAACCGTTTTCTTACGACCCTTACGAGTACGGGCATTATTTTTAGTACTCTGACCACGTAAAGGTAAACCTATACGATGTCTGATTCCTCTATAACAACCGATATCCATCAGTCGTTTGATATTCATTTGAACTTCCGAACGTAATTCACCTTCAACTCTATAATTATCACCGATAATTGTACGAATTTTGGTTATTTCATCATCTGTCCAATCTTGCACCTTCTTTTGATAAGGAACACCTGCTTTTGAGAGGATTTCGCGTGAGCGATTTCTGCCGATCCCATAAATGTAAGTCAGGCTTATTTCTCCATGTTTGTGTTTTGGTATGTCTATACCTGCAATCCTAGCCATAAATTATTTTAATTTTGTCTTTGTTTATACTTAGGGTTTTTTTTATTAATAACATATACACGTCCTTTTCTGCGGACGATTTTACAGTCATCTGTACGTTTCTTAACTGAGGTTCTTACTTTCATACGAAATATAATTTAATTTGTCTATTTATATCTTAAAATTATTCTACCTTTTGATAAATCGTATGGTGACATTTCCAATTTTACTTTATCTCCCGGTAAGATACGAATGTAGTGCATTCTCATTTTACCTGAAATATGGGCAATAATAACATGACCGTTCTCAAGTTCAACTTTGAACATTGCATTTCCCAGTGATTCCAACACTGTTCCGTCTTGTGTTATCGACAATTGTTTTGCCATATTTTAAGATTTATCTTTTATTATTTTATCAATTTCATCATAATTTATCAGTACTTCTGCTTTGTTTTTCCTAACGGCAATTTGTTTTTCAAAATGTGCCGAAGGTTTTCCGTCTGCAGTCTTTACAGTCCATCCGTCATTTAACATCTTAACTCTAAAAGTACCCATATTGATCATTGGTTCAATACAGATTACCATACCTTCAACGAGTTTTACGCCGTTTCCTCTTCTTCCGTAATTTGGAATCTCAGGGGCTTCGTGCATATTTCGACCGATACCGTGACCGACAAGGTCTCTCACAACTGAATAGCCAAAACTTTCTACATAAGTTTGGATAGCATAACCGATGTCTCCGACACGATTACCTGCCACAGCTTTTTCGATTCCTAATTCTAATGATTCGCGAGTAACTTTCAGAAGTTGTTTAATCTCGGGCGCTACTTCGCCGACTTCGAATGTGAAAGCCGAGTCGCCGTACCAGCCGTCGATGATTGTACCACAATCAACTGAAACTATATCGCCTTCGTTAAGAATTGTTTTTTCGTCGGGTATTCCGTGAACAACAGTATCATTTACTGAGATGCAGAGAGAAGCCGGGTATCCGTTATAATTTAAGAAACCCGGTATTGCACCGTTATCTCTAATAAACTCTTCTGCTATTTTGTCAAGATGTTTTGTTGACACACCCGGACGAATAATCTTAGCTATTTCAGCAAGAGTTTTTCCAACAAGCAAAGAACATTTTTCTAATAAAGCAATTTCTTGATCTGTCTTCAGATTCATATTTGGTCTATTACGAAGTACGACCTTTTATTCTACCCGATTTTGTCAATCCGTCATAATGACGCATCAATAAGTGACTTTCTATTTGTTGAAGTGTATCTAACACAACGCCAACTAAAATCAGCAATGATGTTCCACCGAAGAATTGAGCAAATTGTGAATTAACGCCGAATAATCTTACGATTGCCGGCATAATTGCAACAAGACCCAAGAATATTGAACCCGGTAAAGTTATACGAGACATAATTGTATCGATATATTCTGCAGTTTTCTTACCTGGTTTAACGCCGGGGATAAATCCACCGTTTTTCTTCATATCTTCTGCCATTTGAGTTGGATTAACTGTGATAGCAGTATAGAAATATGTAAAGAAAACAATAAGAATAAAGAAAGTGAAATTATACCAGAATCCATCGATATTAGAGAAGGTAGCAGCGAATTTGCCCATATTTTCAGATCCGAAGCCGGCGAATGTCATCGGCAAGAACATGATAGCTTGAGCAAAGATGATAGGCATAACGCCTGCTGCATTAACTTTCAAAGGAATATATTGACGAACTCCGCCATATTGACGATTTCCTACAACTCTTTTAGCATATTGTACCGGTATTCTACGCGTACCTTGTACCAAGAGAATACAGAGCATTACTACGACAATAAATACCACTAATTCGACCAAGAAAATTACTAAGCCGCCGCCTTGAGCTTCCATTCTTGAAATAAATTCTCCAACGAGAGCAAATGGTAAACGTGCAATAATACCAACCATAATTATAAGGGAGATACCATTTCCAATACCTTTATCCGTAATACGTTCACCAAGCCACATCACAAACATAGTTCCTGCGATAAGAATAATTACCGAAGAAACGAAGAAGAATGGCGGTGTTGTTGTTAAGTTAGGGTCGAATGGGAATATATACATTCTTGGTACTTGTCTAAGCACATTAGTCATATAAGCAGGTGCTTGTAGGGCAACAATTACAATTGTAAGAAGGCGTGTAATTTGGTTCATCTTACGACGACCGCTTTCACCTTCTTTTTGTAATTTTTGGAAATAAGGTATCGCTAATCCGAGCAATTGAATAACAATTGATGCGGAGATATACGGCATGATACCCAAAGCAAAAATAGAAGCATTTGAGAAGGCGCCACCGGAGAACATATTCAAAAGTCCCAACAAACCTTCGCTTGATTGTTGTTGCAATTGAGATAATCCTGAAGGGTCAATACCCGGAAGAACGACATAAGAACCGAATCTATATATCAAAATTATTCCGAGGGTATAGAGCAACCTTTTCTTCAGTTCTTCTATTTTTCCTATATTTTTTATTGTTTCAATAAATTTACCCATAATTACTAAATTTTAGTAGCTTCTCCGCCTAATGATTCGATAGCTTTTTGAGCTGTTGCAGTAAAAGCATTAGCCTTGATATTAACTTTAGTTTTTAATTCACCTCTACCGAGAATTTTTATCAAATCTTTTTTAGAGACAAGTCCGTTATTAACAAAGAAGGCTTGATCTAAATCAGTAATATTAGTTTTTTCAACAAGTTGTTGAATGGTATCGAGATTAATTCCGACATATTCTATGCGGTTAATATTTTTAAAACCGAATTTAGGCAAGCGACGATGCAAAGGCATTTGACCACCTTCGAAACCTACTTTGCGAGAATATCCTGAACGTGACTTAGCACCTTTGTGACCTCTTGTAGAGGTTCCACCTTTACCGGAACCTTGACCACGACCAATTCTTTTACTTTTCTTTACTGAACCTTTTGCAGGTTTTAGATTACTTAAATCCATATATTCAAGATTTACTTAATTAAACATTTTCAATTTTAACAAGGTGTCTAACCTTATCTATCATACCTAATATTTGAGGTGTAGCGTTATGCTCAACGGTTTTATTCATTTTAGTTAAACCGAGTGCAATCATTGTCAACTTTTGTTTTTTAGGTCTTCCGATGACACTTCTTACTTGAGTTACTTTAATTTTTTCCATGATTTAAAAAAATTTTATCCGTTAAACACTGTATTCAAGTCAACACCTCTTAATTGAGCCACTGTATAAGGGTCGCGCATTTTCATCAATGCGTCGAAGGTAGCTTTAACAACAGAGTGAGGGTTTGATGAGCCTTTAGATTTAGCAAGCACATCAGTAACTCCGACACTTTCCAGAACAGCACGCATAGCGCCGCCGGCGATAACACCGGTACCGGGAGCTGCGGGTTTAAGGAAAACTCTTGCGCCGCTGTATTTACCTTCTTGTTCGTGAGGAACAGTACCTTTTAATACGGGGACTCTTATTAAGTTTTTCTTTGCATCATCAACGCCTTTAGCTATAGCAGAGGTTACTTCGCCGGCTTTTCCGAGGCCGTAGCCTACCACGCCGTTTTCATCACCAACAACTACAACAGCAGAGAAGCTGAATGTACGTCCACCTTTAGTAACCTTAGTTACTCTTTGCACACTAACAAGTCTATCTTTAAATTCGATTTCGCTTGATTTTACTCTTTTTATATTTGCGTCTAACATAATTCTTAAAATTTAAGGCCTCCTTCTCTAGCAGCTTCTGCTAAAGATTTGACTCTACCGTGATACAAATAACCGTTTCTGTCGAATACAACTGTAGTAATACCTGCTTGAATAGCTTTTTCGGCGATATTTTTACCAACCATTTTAGCTTGTTCAATTTTGGGTACCGAACCAGCACCTTCAATAACTCTTGAAGAAGCTGCTACGAGAGTATTTCCTTTAGTATCGTCTATAAGTTGTACATAAATTTCTTTATTACTTCTGAAAACAGACATACGTGGTCTTTCAGCCGTACCATTGATAACACGTCTGATACGTTTTTTAATTTGACCTCTTCTTATTTCTTTTTTACTTTTCATGCTTCTTAAGATTTTTACTTAGCAGCTGATTTACCAGCTTTTTTACGTAATACTTCATTTTGGAATTTAATACCTTTACCTTTATATGGTTCAGGTTTTCTGAATGATCTTATTTTAGCGGCTACTTGTCCAATTAATTGTTTATCCATTGAAGTTAGGATAATTAACGGGTTTTTACCTCTTTCAGTAATAGTTTCAACTTTTATTTCGGGGCATAATTCCATATGAATATTATGCGAGAAACCTAAAGCTAATTCAAGGATTTGACCTTTTGCTTCGGCTTTATAACCTACTCCGACCAATTCTTGAACTATTCTGTAACCTTCGGAAACACCAGTTACCATATTTTGAATAAGTGAACGGTATAGTCCGTGTTTAGAACGATTTTCCTTTTCATCGTTTGGGCGTTGAACTAAAATTTCAGTTCCTTCGACTTTAACTACGATAGCGGGGTCAACTTGTTGTTTTAATTCTCCTTTAGGTCCTTTAACTGTAACCAAATTTTCGTTGGAAACATTAATGGTTACACCTGCTGGGATTGTTATTGGGGCTTTTCCTATTCTTGACATAATCTTTCCTCCTTTTAACTGATATAACAAATTACTTCTCCGCCTACGTTTAATTCGCGGGCTTCTTTATCTGTAATTACACCTTTAGATGTTGATAAGATAGCAATGCCTAAGCCGTTGAGAACGCGAGGTAATTCATCTGCTCCTGCATATTTTCTTAAACCGGGTTTACTAACGCGGGTAAGCTTAGTTATAGCGGGTAATTTAGTAACCGGATGGTACTTTAGCGCTATCTTAATGCTCCCCGGAAATTCGTCTTCGAATTTGTAGTCCAAGATATATCCTTTATTGTATAATATCTCGGTCATAGATCTCTTCAATTTTGATGAAGGAATTTCCACCATATCTTTTCTAGCCATTACAGCGTTTCTGATACGTGTTAAATAATCTGCGATTGGATCCGTTAACATTTTTAATATTTTTTAATTTTAATTTATTACTACCAACTGGCTTTTTTAACTCCGGGTATTAGACCTTTCAGAGCCATTTCTCTGAAGTTGATTCTAGATATTCCGAATTTTCTAATATAACCTTTTGGGCGACCAGTTAATTTACATCTATTATGTAAACGTACAGGTGAAGCGTTTCTTGGCAATTTTTGTAAACCTACATAATCGCCTTCCGCTAATAATTTAGCACGTTTATCAGCATATTGTGCTACAAGTTTTGCTCTCTTTACTTCGCGAGCTTTCATTGATTCTTTTGCCATACGGGTTATTTATTTTGATTTTTAAATGGTAAACCGAATTGTTTTAATAACTCTAAGCACTCTTTATCTGTTTGTGCTGTTGTAACGAATGTAATATCCATACCGTTAATTTTATTGACTTTATCAATATTTATTTCCGGGAAGATAATTTGTTCGGTAACACCCATTGAGTAGTTACCTCTTCCGTCGAAACCTTTATCATTGATACCTTTAAAATCGCGGATACGAGGAATAGAAACCGAAATAAGTCGATCTAAAAATTCATACATTCTATCACCTCTAAGAGTAACTCTAACACCTACAGGCATATTTCTACGCAATTTAAAGTTAGAGATATCTTTTTTACTTTTAGTAGCTACGGCTTTTTGACCTGCTATAGTGGTCATTTCATCTATACCGTAATCGATGAGTTTTTTATCTGCAATTGCTCCGCCGATACCTTGGTTCAAGCATATTTTAACAAGTTTAGGAACTTGCATAATTGTTTTATACTCAAATTGCTTTGTAAGGTTAGCAATTATCTCATCTTTATATTTTGTTTTTAGTCTTGGTGTATATTCCATTACTTAATCTCCTCTCCGGTTTTTTTAGAATAACGAACTATTGTTCCATCTTCTTTAACTTTTCTACCTATTCTGGTAGGTTTATTAGATGAATCAACATACATCAAATTAGAAATTGTAATTGGGGCTTCTTTTTTTACGATGCCACCATTAGGATTTTTTGCGTTTGGGCGCTCATGTTTAGATATCATATTTACTCCTTCAACGATAGCTTTATCGGTTTTATAATCTACCCTAAGCACTCTACCGCGCATTCCTTTTGATTCACCGGTAATAACAATGACTGTATCACCTTTTTTAATATGCATTTTCTTTTTCATTATTATACTCTTTAAATTGATTATAATACTTCCGGTGCTAATGAAACTATTTTCATATATTGTTTATCGCGCAATTCTCTAGCTACCGGACCGAAGATACGAGTACCTACCATGTCACCTGCGTTATTGAGTAGCACGCATGCATTATCATCGAAGCGGATATATGATCCGTCTGGTCTGCGAATTTCTTTTTTAGTTCTAACTATCACAGCTTTTTGAACAGCGCTTTTTTTCACAGTACCTGATGGCAATGCGCTTTTCACTGTTACTACGATAGTATCGCCTATAGATGCGTATTTTCTTTTTGTACCTCCAAGTACTCTAATACACAAAACTTCTTTTGCGCCGCTATTATCAGCAACTGCTAATCTGCTTTCTTGTTGTATCATACTATTTAGCCCTTTCGATAATATTAACTAATCTCCAACATTTATTCTTACTTAATGGTCTTGTTTCCATAATTTTTACAGTATCACCGATATTGCATTCATTATTTTCGTCATGAGCCATTAATTTTGTTGACTTCTTTACGATTTTTCCGTACATAGGATGTTTAACGCGTCTGTCGATTCTAACAACAATAGATTTATCCATTTTGTTACTTACGACAAGGCCTATCCTTTCTTTTCTAAGTTTTCTTTCCATTATTCTACAGATTTTGATGCACTAATTTCTCTACGTCTTAATTCGGTTTTCATGCGAGCAATGGTTCTTCTGTGAACTTTAATCTTGCTTGGATTATCTAGTGGAGATATAGAATGGTTAATTTTTAATTTTATAAGTTGATTTTGCCACTCATCTAACTTCTCTACAAGTTCATTTGTGCTTAATTCTATAATTTCTTGCTGTTTCATGGTTTATTAATTTGAATCTTCAACGTAATCTCTTCTAACGACAAATTTAGTTTTTACGGGAAGTTTTTGCGCAGCCAATCGCAAAGCTTCTTTTGCTAATGCCAATGGTACACCTTCAGCTTCAAAAAGCATTCTGCCTGGGGTAATTGGTGCAACAAACATTTCGGGTGCACCTTTACCTTTACCCATACGTACCTCAGCGGGTTTCTTAGTAATTGGTTTATCAGGAAATACTCTAATCCATATTTGACCTTCACGTTTCATCTTTCTGGTAACGGCCTGACGAGCTGCTTCGATCTGTCTTCCTGTAAGCCAACACTCTTCCAAAGTTTTAATTCCAAACGAACCAAATGCAAGTTGATTACCTCTCATAGAGTTACCTTTCATTTTGGCTTTTTGGACTTTTCTGTACTTAGTTTTCTTTGGTTGTAACATTTCTATCTAATTTATTAAATTATTATCTTCTTGGTCTTCTTTGTTTTGGTCCTCCACTATGTTGCGGTTTTCCACCTTTTTGTGGTGCACTTTGCGCAAATAAATCTGGTTTTCCATAAATCATGCCTTTGCAAATCCATACTTTTACACCTATTCTACCATAAGTTGTATGAGCTTCATCATGTGCATAATCTATATCTGCACGTAAAGTGTGCAAAGGAATTCTACCATCTTTATATTGCTCGCTTCTTGCCATCTCGGCACCGCCTAAACGACCTGATATTAAAACTTTAATACCTTCTGCACCAATTCTCATAGCAGAAGCAATATTTGTTTTAATTGAACGACGGTATGATACCCTACCTTCAATTTGTCTTGCAATTGTACTTGCAACTAATACTGCATCTAACTCCGGGCGTTTGATTTCGGAGATATTGATTTGAATATCTTTTTTAGTAACTTTTTTAAGCTCTTCTTTAAGCTTATCAACTTCTTGGCCGCCTTTACCGATTATTAAACCTGGGCGAGCAGTATAAATAGTTACTGTAACTATCTTAAGCGTTCTTTCGATAAAGATTTTCGAAATTCCTGCTTTGGATAAACGAACATTTAAATATTTACGGATTTTATCGTCTTCAACTAATTTTTCGTCGAAATTACGGCCACCGTACCAGTTAGAGTCCCATCCTCTGATGATACCTAACCTATTGCCTATTGGATTTGTCTTTTGTCCCATTCGGTTATAATTTTTTCTGAGAACTCTAATTATTAATTTTCTGTTGATTTATTCACTGTAGCTTTACTATCTAAAATCATAGTGATATGATTTGAACGTTTTCTAATTCTGTGCGCACGTCCTTGTGGTGCAGGTTGAATACGTTTCAATGTACGGCCTTCATCAACGAAAACTTCTTTAATATAAAGATTAGCTTCGTCTAGTCTTTCTCCTTCATTTTTAACTTTCCAGTTAGCTATTGCAGTAGAAAGAAGTTTGTACATATCGTTAGATGCGTGTTTATTTGAGAATTTAAGAACATAAAGTGCTTTTTCTACTTCCATACCTCTAACCATATCAGCAACTAAACGCATCTTTCTCGGAGACGTTGGAATATTTCTCAGTGAAGCAAAGTATTTAGTTTTATTTGCTTCCTTACGCAATTCTGCTTTGTTATGTTTTCTTGATCCCATTATCTTACTAATTTATTATTTATCTTTTCTTATTACCGGCATGACCCCTGAATATTCTTGTGGGAGCAAATTCGCCTAATTTGTGACCAACCATATTTTCAGTAACATACACCGGAATAAATTTATTACCGTTATGAACAGCAATAGTTAATCCTACAAAATCCGGAGAAATCATTGAGGCGCGTGACCAAGTTTTTATCACGGTTTTCTTTGGTGATGCAGCTTGTTCTAAAACTCTTTTCTCGAGTTTGTAATGTATATACGGACCTTTCTTTAATGAACGACTCATACTCTAATTATTTTTTGCGTTTTTCAATAATATATTTATCAGATGCTTTTTTAGGAGCGCGAGTTTTATATCCTTTAGAAGGAATACCTTTTCTTGAACGTGGTAATCCACCGGATGCTCTTCCTTCTCCACCGCCCATTGGGTGATCAACAGGATTCATAACAACACCGCGAACTCTTGGTCTGCGGCCTTTCCATCTTGAACGACCGGCTTTACCTGAACGTTCTAAGCTGTGATCTGTATTACTTACCATTCCTACTGTTGCTTTACAAGATTGAAGAATCATTCTTGTCTCTCCTGAAGGAAGTTTAATAACTGCATACTTACCATCTCTCGACATAAGTTGTGCATAAGAACCGGCACTACGTGCCATCTTTGCTCCTTGACCAGGTTGTAATTCAATGTTATGGATAATAGTACCGAATGGAATTTCACTTAAATACAATGTATTTCCCAAATCAGGACTAACGCCTTTACCTGAAACTACTTTTTGACCAACTTTCAATGCATGTGGTGCTATGATATAACGTTTTTCACCGTCGGCATAGGACAACAATGCTATACGAGCTGTTCTATTAGGATCGTATTCAATGCTTTTAACTGTTGCAGGAATACCTTCCTTATCACGTTTAAAATCAATTATTCTATATTGTTGCTTATGACCACCGCCTATATAGCGCATAGTCATTTTTCCTGCATTATTCCTACCACCCGATTTTTTCTTTGGTTGCAACAAACTTTTTTCCGGTTTATTGGTGGTAATCTCGTCAAATGCGCTTATCACTTTGAAGCGCTGACCTGCAGTTGTGGGTTTAAATTTCTTTAGAGCCATTACTTTTTTTAAATATTGCTGTAAAAATCAATAACTTGACCTGATACTAAAGTAACAATCGCTTTTTTATAAGCATTTGTCCTTCCGCTAATAAATCCACTTTTAGTGAATCTTGACTTTGCTTTGCCGCTATAGTTCATTGTATTGACATCCAAAACGTCAACACCGTATAATTTTTCAACGGCTTTCTTTATCTCTATTTTATTCGCCTTTTTATTAACTATGAAGCCATAACGATTGTTGAACTTTTCAGTTGTCAACGTCATCTTCTCAGTTACTAAGGGTCTAACAATAATTTCCATCTCTTATGCTATTTAATTATTTTAAACAAATTCTTTCAATATCACTAATAGCACTTTCCAATACAAGCATGTGATGTGCTTTAAGTATTGTATATGTATTCAAACAATCTGCGTTGATTACTTCTGCGCCTTGAATATTTCTTGCAGATAGTTGTAAATTAGAATCTGCTTTTTGAGATACTAATAAAACTCTTTTATCTGTAAGTTTAAAGTTTTGCATTAGCTCAACAAAGTTTTTAGTTTTACATGTGTCGAAAGAAAAATCTTCAACGATTGTAATTTTTTGCTCTGCAACTTTATATGATAAAGCTGATCTACGTGCTAAAGCTTTAACTTTTTTATTCAATTTAAAACGATATGATCTTGGTACCGGACCAAAAACTCTACCACCGCCTCTGAACACCGGACTTTTGATACTACCTGCACGTGCTGTACCTGTACCTTTTTGTTTTTTCAACTTTTTAGTACTTCCGGATACCTCACCTTTTTGTTTTGCTTTGTGAGTGCCTTGACGTTGGTTAGCCATATATTGCTTTGCATCTAAGTAGATTGCATGATCGTTAGCTTCAATACCGAAAACCTCGTCATTGAGTTCGACTTTCCTAGAAGTCTCACTACCTTTTATGTTATATACTACTAACTCCATCTCTCAATAATTACGTATGATCCAACTGAGCCTGGAACAGCTCCTTTAACTAATATTAAATCCTTTTCAAGAATGATTTTCATCACTTGAAGGTTGATCATTTTTACTCTGTCACCACCCATTCTTCCTGCCATACGCATTCCTTTGAATACTCTTGAAGGATATGAAGATGCTCCGATTGAACCCGGCGCTCTCATTCTGTTATGCTGACCGTGAGTTTGATCGTTTACTCCGGAGAAACCATGTCTTTTAACAACACCTTGAAAACCTTTACCTTTTGAAGTACCTACAACATCAACATATTCGCCTTCAACAAATATATCTACGCGTAATTCTTCACCGTAATCTTTACGTGATCCTGCTTCGAATCTTGTAAATTCTCTTACAATTCTTTTAGGAGTAACTCCGGCTTTTTCAAAATGCTTTTTCATAGCTTTTGAAGTGCGCTTTTCTTTTTTGTCATCGAAAGCTAACTGAATAGCTTCATAACCATCGTTCTCCAATGTCTTAATTTGGGTTACATAACATGGCCCTGCTTGAATGATGGTACATGGAATATTCTTTCCATTCTCATCAAAAACGCTGGTCATACCCAATTTCTTTCCAATTAATCCTGACATTTTCGTTTATTTTTTAATAATTATACTTTTATCTCTACTTCAACTCCGCTCGGTAATTCGAGTTTCATTAAAGCATCTATTGTTTTTGTTGTTGAACTGTAAATATCCAACAATCTTTTATAAGTAGAAAGTTGAAATTGTTCGCGTGATTTTTTGTTCACGAAAGTTGAACGGTTTACAGTGAAAATTTGTTTGTTTGTTGGCAATGGAATCGGACCGGTAACTACTGCTCCGGTTGATTTTACCGTTTTTACGATTTTCTCGGCTGATTTATCTACGAGATTGTGATCGTACGATTTTAATTTTATTCTAATTCTTTGGTTCACTTTATTTAGTTTTAAAAATCTACTTTATAACCTTTAATTTTATAAATAACTTCTTCCATAATATTACGCGGTGGTACTGAATAATGAGAAAACTCCATTGAGAAAGTACCTCTACCCGAACTAATATTTCGTAATGCACTAATATACCCGAACATTTCGGCTAACGGCGCGTTGGCATGTAATATTTGTAAATCACCTCTGGAATCCATACGTGTAACTTGTGCTCTTCTTTGATGTAAATCGCCGGAGATATCACCTATGTACTCTGATGGTGAAACTACTTCAACTTTCATGATTGGTTCAAGAATAACAGGACCGGCTAATCTGCACGCAGCCCTGAAAGCAATGCCGGCAGCTATTTCAAAAGCTAAAGCATCACTATCAACTTCATGGAATGAACCATCAAGCAATCTAACTTTTATTCCGTAAACAGGATATCCTAACAATACTCCGTTTTGCATAGCGCTTTTGAAGCCTTTTTCTATAGCAGGAATATATTGCGAAGGAATTACACCGCCTTTAGTTTCATCAACAAATTGTAATCCTGACTTATAATCATCAGCTGCACTGATTTCAAATTCAATATCAGCAAATTTACCATGACCACCTGTTTGTTTTTTATAAACTTCACGATGGATAACAGAATTTGTGATTGTTTCTTTGTATGCAACTTGAGGACGTCCTTTTGAACAGTCAATATTTTGTTCACGCAACAATCTGTCTAAAATAATATCTAAATGTAATTCACCCATACCACTTATAATGGTTTGTCCGGTTTCGTTATCAAAAGATACAACGAAAGTAGGATCTTCTTCAGCCATTTTAGCTAAAGCGATATTAAGTTTTTCTACATCTTCTTGCTTTTTAGCTTCTACTGCAATTTGCACAACAGGTTCCGGGAAAGTAATGTTTTCAAGAAGAATTTGACGTGAAGGATCACATAAAGTATCTCCTGTTCTAATATCTTTAAATCCAACACCTGCAGCAATATCACCGGCTAAAATTTCATTTAGCGGATTTTGTTTATTAGCATGCATTTGAAGAATTTTCGACATTCTTTCTTTCTTTCCTGTATTTACATTTAAAAATTGCGAACCTGCAACAAATTTTCCTGAATAAACTCTGAAGAAAACTAATCTTCCAACAAAAGGATCTGTTTGAACTTTAAATGCTAAAGCGCTAAAAGGTGCGTTTTCATCAGGTTCAACGAGAACTTTTTTATCATTGAAATCTGTTCCGTAAATAGCCGGTACATCCAATGGACAAGGCAGATAATTTACTACAGCGTCTAATATTGCTTGAACACCTTTGTTTTTGAATGATGAACCACAAATAACCGGGAAGATTTTTAAATCGATAGTTGCTTTTCTTATTGTTCTTCTGATTTCATCTGCTGTAATAGAGTCGGCATCAATGAAATATTTATCCATGAGTTCTTCATCTAATTCAGCAACAGCTTCAATCAATTTTGCACGATATTCATTAACAGTATCAATTAATTCTGTAGGAATTTCATACTCTTCATATTCAACGCCGTTAGATTCTTCATCCCAAACAAAAGCTTTGTTTTCGATAAGATCAACAACACCTACAAAAGCTAATTCTTCGCCAATTGGTATTTGCAATACTAATGGTTTCGCATTTAATTTAGTTTTAATTTCTTCAACAACTCTGAAGAAATCAGAACCCATGCGATCCATTTTATTAACATAACATACTCTCGGAACATTATATTTGTCTGCTTGTCTCCACACTGTTTCCGATTGTGGTTCAACACCACCGACAGCACAAAAAACAACGACACCGCCGTCGAGTATTCTCAATGATCTTTCAACTTCTACCGTAAAGTCAACGTGACCCGGTGTATCAATTATATTGATCTTATATTTTTGATCATCATAATCCCAGAACACAGTAGTAGCAGCCGATGTAATTGTAATTCCGCGTTCTTGTTCTTGCGGCATCCAATCCATTGCTGCAGTACCTTCGTGTACTTCTCCGAGGCGGTAGTTAACTCCGGTATAATACAATATACGCTCCGTCGTGGTAGTTTTACCAGCGTCAATATGGGCCATTATCCCGATATTCCTAGTATGTATTAATCTATCAGACATTGCGTATTAAATCTTCTATTAAGTTCTGTAATGAGCGAAAGCTTTATTAGCTTCAGCCATTCTGTGAATATCTTCTTTACGTTTAAATGCACCGCCTTCTTCTTTATATGCTGCCAAAATTTCGCTGGCAAGTTTCATACTGAAAGATTTTTCATGGCGTTTACGAGCATAACCTATTAAGTTTTTCATACCAATAGATTCTTTTCTTCCTGCGCGAATTTCGGTAGGTATTTGGAATGTTGATCCACCAACACGTTGACTTTTTACCTCAACTGAAGGAGTAACATTAGCAAGAGCTTTTTCCCAAACTTCCAAACCATTTTCTCCGGATTTTTCACCTACTATATTAATAGCATCGTAAAATAATCCGTAAGCAAGGTTTTTCTTACCTTGAAGCATAATATTATTGACAAACTTTGTAACTTTCGGACTACCGTAAATTGGATCCGGAAGTATTATGCGTTTTTTTGGTTTTGCTTTCCTCATATTATTATATAATTATAATATTTAATTTACTATTTAGCTTTTGGGCGTTTTGCACCATATTTAGAACGTCTTTGAGTTCTTCCTTCCACGCCGCTTGTATCGAGAGCACCTCTAACAATGTGATAACGAACACCTGGTAAATCTTTCACACGACCACCTCTTATTAATACAATAGAGTGCTCTTGTAAATTATGACCTTCACCTGGGATATAAGCATTAACCTCTTTTTGATTGGTTAAACGAACTCTTGCAACTTTTCTCATCGCTGAATTCGGTTTCTTTGGTGTAGTAGTGTAAACCCTTACACAAACACCACGACGTTGCGGACAAGAATCTAATGCCGGGCATTTACTCTTGTAGCTAAGTTTTTTACGACCTTTTCTAACTAATTGTTGTATTGTAGGCATACTCTGGTTTTTATTTATCTTTATTTTAAAAATTTATTTTTTATCAAAAAATTTTGTTAAAACTTTTGGAAACCAGACAGATAGGAAGGGATAAGACTACATTCTGTGACCGTCTCACAGTTTGAAACCTATACTTGCCTTATCTTATCAGGTTTCTTAATTTTAGGGAAAGTGTTGAAACACATATATTTTTCAACTTTTCCAAATCAGGCTGCAAAGATATACTATTTTTTTTAATTACAAACATTTTTTTGAAAAAATTTTTATTAATGTGTTTTTT